>JBJOHQ010000396.1:0-11844 GCA_046047595.1 Planctomycetota bacterium
AACGGGCGGACAGCCGTAAGCGACGGACACACACACACACACACACTGAGACTCGCGTCTTTGCGAGTCTCTCAATCAGTCTCAAGGTCGGTGCGCGGGTGGTCTTCGGGCCACCCGCGTGTCGTTTTGGTAATGTCACTTCTCGAAGTAGCACAGAACAGAACGCAGGGGAAATGTTTCATGAATGAGTATCGGTCGGAAGAGAGTTCGCTCGGAGTTTCGCAGTCAACCGAGATTGATCGGATCCCCGCGGCGGGCGCTGCGCGTCTGGACTTGGCATTGGAGATGAACTCGAATGTTGGCCCGTTTCGCATCGATGCGAACGTCGGGCGCGGTTCGTATGGCAGCGTCTATCGCGCACGTGAGAGTTCCGAACTGGGGCGTGCGGTCGCGCTGAAGATTGTTCGGCCGCGCGCAGGGCGCGACGCGCTTCCGCTCGCATTGCGCGAAGCACGCGCACTTGATCGACTGGTGCATCCATCGATTGCGCGTGTGCTCGGCGCGGGTGATGCACCGCAGGGCGCTGCCTACATCGCGACGGATTTTGTCGATGGACCAACGCTTTCGCAATGGTGTCGCGACTCAACTCCCTCGCTCGACGCGAGACTTTCTGTGATGTTGGATGTCTGTGCCGCCATGCAGTACGCGCACGAGCACGGCACGATTCACCGCGATATCAAGCCATCCAATGTGATGATTGCGCGTGAAAGCACAGGATTTCGCGGCGTCGTGATCGACTTTGGTGTCGCAGTACTGTTTCGGACTGAGGAACTTGGAGCAGAAGATTCACTGGCGTCGAGCGCGACATTCGGCATCGGCACGATCGAGACCATGGCGCCGGAGCAGTGCACGATCGGCGCACTCGCCGATGTTCGCTCTGATCTCTATTCGATCGGAGCAACCCTGTACTGGGTGCTTACGGGGCATGCCCCGTTTGAGCGCGCGGGCAGTTCGCCACAATCCTTGGCGCAACTCGTGGAACGTATTCGTACCGAGCCGCTCGCCGCGTTGCGCGTACGCGGCTTTGCGCGTGGGATTCGCGCGTCATCACAACAACGCGCGGATCTCGACGCAATCCTTGCGAAAACACTCGCGAAGAAGCCTGAAGATCGCTACCGATCGGTTGCAGAACTCGCGGAGGATCTTCGGAGCGTCCGTGGTGGAAGAGCGCCGATAGCCACGGCGCCGGGGCTTCGTGCGCGGACTTGGCAATTTGCGCGGCGTCATCGAGGGCTTGTCGCTGTCACGGCGACGGTCGCAGCAATTCTCGCGGTTGCGAGTGCGATTTCGCTGCGATTTGCGTGGCAGGAACGCGAGGCGCGCCAAGAGATGGAGCGCGCGCGAGCCGATCAAGAGCAAGCGGTTGACGCACTTCGCAACGCACTCAAAGCCATCATCAAGGATGTCCGAGCTGTTGGTGATGCGCCGCAACTCTTGCAGCACTGGCCGAGTGTCATCGAGGCACTCTCGCGAACCTACGGGCCAACGCACGGCTCGACGATGGCACAGCGATACCGCTATGCGGAGTATCTCGTCACGTCGAAGAAGTACAAAGACGCGCTCGCCGTACTCGGCGAGATGGAAGCAATTGCCATCCCCGAAAAAGCCTCTGTCATCCTCGCCTGCGTGCGTTTCCGTTCTGCCCAGTGTTACGAAGGTCTCGGCGACAACGCGAAAGCGTTTGAAGTTCTGGAAAAGACTCTCGCGGAGGACTATCCAAATCTGAAGCCGTGTGACATCTCCGCGCATCCTTGGTCGGCAATCGCACTGCGCGGTCGACTGTTGTGTGCACTCGGTCGCACGCAAGAAGGGATCAGCGAGTTGCGTCGCGCGGTCAAGGTGCAAGCCGAATGTCACGGGGGCAATGGTTCGCTCAATGACACGCAAGCGCGCGGGGTGCTCTTTGAAGCACTGGTCGAAAGCGGTTCGGTTGATGAGGCTCTCGTCGAGATCGAGTCGCTCCTCCGAGACATCGAGGCAAAGGGCTCGACGCAAGACATCCTTGTGCGCGTTTGGGTGCGTCGACTCGAATCACGTCGACTTGCGATTCTGCTCGAGCGCGCGAATCCTGAAGATCGTGCGCCACTCGTGACCGCGCTACGCGCAACTGCGATCGACTGGATGCGCTACTCCGGCCTCAACATGGATCTCCTCCGCGACGTGAATCGTGCGCTCGAGGCTGCCGGCGCGGAGCCAATCACCAAAGATGCGGCCGAGGTCGCGATTCGTCGATTGAACGCATTTACAAGCGCGCCGCCGAGCCTCTGAGGAGTGCCCGAACGCAAAGCGAGTGTTCACGCGCTCGCGCGGAGCGGCATGCGCATCGCTGCGTATGCGAGTCGAGCCCATTCCGAGGGCAAGCCAGCGGCAGCAGCGGCGAGACGCGCGTCTGCAGCCTTCATCGTTTCCGACACGAGAAGTCGACGTCGATACACGATGGAACTTGCTTCGAGAATCGCGATCGACAGCGCGGCGAGTTCTTGTTCGGCTGAATTGCCAGCCTCTCGCATTGCCTCACAGGCAATGAGCGCGAGTGTGTAATCCTCGTCGCACGCAGTGCCCTCGTGAAAGAGCTCAACGGGAGAGCCTGGTGCCGAGAGCGGCCCAGTTTCAATCGAAGTACGCGTGGGCAACAGCCCATCGCGGCGGCGCGAACGATCAAGCACTCGGCTCAGGAGCGGATCGGTTTCGTCGCCAAGTGAGAGCAGCAATCGCATACAGTCTGGCGATGGAGTCGCCTCGCTTGCCTCGAAGGAACCCTCGGAAATGTGGTTGTTGATCTCGTTCATGACATGACTCAATAAAAACTCTTGAGCCGACCCTCTTCCTGTCTCAACTTGCGCAACGATTTCAGCCGTTGCGATCTTTTCCCAGCTCTCCCGTCGGACTCATCCAGGCCGTAGTGCCTTCATGAGTCGCGCAATTTCGTCGTCCAGTTCTTCTTCGGTCGCTCCGTCCTTCAGGAGGAGATCGACGACGGCTTGTCGAAAGCGAATCGATGCGGTTCGCACCATGCTTGCGCTTTGGCCGCCTGTCACACTGAATTCGGTCGCTAAGTCGGCGTAGGACACGCCTTGAATGAAGTGCCTCTCAAACATCTGCCAGTGCGGGGCGAAGCCCTCTTGCGCACAGCGCTCGCGCGCGGCGGTCGCGGCGGAACGCACCATGGAGGCTGCCCAAATGCGGTCAAACTCTTCGACCGCCGTTTGAGCGCTCGATGCGGGTTCGTCGGCTGCCGAACTCGGCATCGCTTCCGCGCGGTCAGACTTTCGGCGGCGGAGCTCCTCTTGCAAGAAGAAGAGGAAGCCGTTGATCAGCCAGCGACGGAGCGGAAGATTGCTCTCAATCCATCGTTCGAAGTACGCAGGCTGCCCAAGTCGTGACGCAAAGAACCCGGACACAAGGTCCGTGGGAGTGCCGAGCGAGCGGAAGCTCGACCCAGCGACGTAGTTCCCAAGAGGTTCAGCGTAAGTCTGCATGATGTACGTATTGATTCGTGCTAAGCCATCGGCACCTTGGGCCAATTGCGCAACGAGCCAACCCCGCTGGGTTGCGGGAAAGGAGTCGCGCTTTTGTGGTGGGGTGTTTCGTGCTGTCGTGTCGCTCATAGAGGGGTCCGATCTTCCCTGCCTCGCGCGCGAAGCGCCGCGGGGCACTGCGCGAGGTGGGGACTATCGGCAAGCGAACGAACCTTGTTCGCATCCTCCGGGGGAGAAGAGAAAGACGAGCGAACTTTCTGCGAGCCAACTCCTGCCATTTTCAGGAGTTGTTGGACTTCCCCCAGAGAAAGCCCCGAGAGAAAGCCCCGAGAGAAAGCCCCGGGAGCAAAGCTCCGACGTCATCCGAGAAGCGCAAGTCCTGCGGATGCGTCCGCCGCGAGTGGCGCCGCCGAGACCGGCCCGCCAACCGCCCGCCGCATCCAGAGGTCTGGAGTGAGGCAGCCGAGGCTCGTGATGCGCTTGGTCTCGCCCGCGAGATCCTTGCCGCGCATATAGGACCTGATCTGGTGGCTCATCATGTGCCCGAGGGTGTAGTCGGGGAGGTAGAGCGGATGGGCGATCATGTGCTGATACGCAGCGAGGATCCGGTAGGGGTCCTGGCCAAAATCTCGCTCATAGAACCGCTTCCAGAGGTCCTCGGCGATCCGCAGCACTTCGGCGCGCAGCGCGGCCGGCGTCGCGGTCGGGTTCGCGTAGAGCCAACGCCATGCGCGCAACTCGAGAAGTGAAGGACCCGCGATCTGGCAGGCCGAGAGCATCGTCGCGACGGAATCAACGGCGAACTGGCGATTCGCTGCCGCAGCATCCTCGAGGCCGAGGACGCGCTTCGCGAGCGACTGATAGAGGAACGCGAACGCCTCGGTGCACGCCGTATTCGGCACGCCGCGCAACGCTGGGCGCGAGACGAAGTAGGTCGAGCAGAGTTGCTCGAGGTTGTGGCCGAGTTCGTGCATTGCGGTGTCGAAGCCGTCCCAACCGAGTTCGTTCTCAAGACTCGACGTGCGAAGCCACGCGCCGTAGCCCTCGAGGTATGGCCGCATCGCGTGCCCAGCGCCCTTGCAAACTTCAGCGCGGACATGCGAGCCAAGGAAGTCGGCGTCCTTCGCATCGAAGCCGAGTTCGCGGAGCACCGCGGGGAGCTTTCGTTCGAAGTCCTTGATGTCCGTGAAGCGTGCCTTCACAGCCGCATTCATTTCGGTCGCAGGCTTCGCCTCAACGACGTCGTCGAAGTAAATGTCGAAGGGCTCAAGCGCGCGGCCGAGTTTCTTTGACATGAACGCTGCGAGTTCGCGACGCACGGGTGCGTCGAGAAGGTCGGTCATGAGTTTCTCGACCTCGGCCTCCGGCATCTCGCGTTCGAGCGCAAACTTGCGCGCAATCGCAGTCGGCTCATCGGGGTAGAGCGGATCGAACTCGCGCGCCATGCGGAAGTTCGCGATCCAGTGTTCGTAGCGCTCGAGGCCCAGCAACTCGCCAGGATCGCCGCCAGAAACCGTGTTTTTCTCGGGGTTCCAGTCGCGTTTCTCTTCGCCCGACATCACGCGCTTTGGGATCGACCCATCGATGTGGCGCGCCATCACCCACGAGAGCGCGCGCTGCTTGAAGACGCCGTCTGGATCACCGTAGCCCGCCTTGATCTCCTCGCGGACAAGCCAGTGCGCGATGAGTTTGCGGTCGGCTTCGAACCAGCGCTTGCCGTTTGCGTCGACAAGCCCGCCGACCGGCACGTGGAAATCTGCAACGAACTTGCCTGACTCGAAGGAAGTCTTGCGCGCGCGGTCTGCGAGTTCAACCGGAATGCGCGGCCCGAAGTTGTGCGCAACACGCGCCGCTGCCCAATCCGCATCGGTCCACGCAGTGCCCTTCTCGAGCATCGTGGCGAGCGTTGGTCGCTCGAAGTTGAGAAGCGCGAGGTGCGCGATCTTCTGCTTGTAGAGTTGCTCCGAGAGATCGGGTGCTGGGTCGAACTGCGCGAGGATGTCGTCAACGCCAGGGAACTCGTCGCCGCGAAGATCGTGGTGTCGTCGCAGTGTGCGGCGCATCTCGTAGAGGTGGCCGTCGATTTGCTCGAGCGCCTTCTCAAGCCGCGCGAGGAGGCGCGTACGTTCCGCAGTGTCCGTCACGAAGTGCTTGGTGCAGAACGCTTCGAACGCTGTGCTGTCGCCGTCCTTCGCACTCCAGCGCGATGCGACGCGCGCGACGCCCTGTTCGATGGCCGCTCGATGTTGCTCGCCGTGCGCGGCGACCAGTGCGGCGATCGCGCGCGAAGAGGCTTCGGAGAGCGTGAAGGAGACGTTTGCTTCGGCGGTTGCTGGTGTCATAGAAATTCCGTCTTCTTCAGTGTTGTTCAGTGTTCGACTGCGGCGCTGAGCGGCTTTGGGTCGTCGGTGGATCGTCGTTGGAACGTCATTGGAACATCATTCGATCATGGGCGGACTGCATCGAAGTTTGGGTTCGAGCAATTCGCATCGAAGGCGCAAAGGAGATGATAAGCCGCGATAACGCTTTGCTGTTTGACCGCACTGCAAGCGCGCACCGCTTGTCGTACGACGATGAAGTGGCGAGGATAGAGCGATGCCTCGTTTGTCGCCCCATGCTCGTTTGGTGTCGTTCGGCGTTGTGTCGCGCGTCGCGGCGTCACTCTCTGGAGCACCGGTTCTCGCTGCGCCCCTCATTGCGCCTGTTGTTGCGCCTGTTGTGGCGTCAATTCTCGTTTCGTTCGTTCTTCTGTCTTGCGCCTCACAGCAAGTCGTCGATGGCTTCGCGCGCATCAAGCCCGGCATGACCAAGGACGAAGTGATCGAAATCCTCGGGCAGCCGAGTTCGACATGGGAGCTCTCGACGAAACTCGACGGGATGCAGGGAACTCGCCTCCAGTGGGGCGATGGCCTTTCGAGCCTCGCGTCGAGCGCGGCGTTCCGCGGCGATCCAGACCGCGCGTACTCGGTCGTCTTCGATGAGAAGGGGCTTGTGCTCTCAAAGGCCCCACCGCGTTGGACCGAGGAAGAAGCCGCGGAAGAAGAGATCCTTCGCGAGCGCCGCACTGATCGTGACAACGGCGTGGAATAGCGCGCGTTTCAAGGCGGGCATTTCACTACGCGCGTTTCAAGGTGCGCATTGAAACCTGCGCTCTGGCAAACTCGGCCTCGCGTACGTCGTGCATGCTCAGGATTTCGAGCCGGAAACCACTCCCACCACAGCCTTCGCCCACGTCTCGTAGGCAGCGGGTGAGAGATGCAACGCGTCGGGCATCACGTCCTTCGAGATCGTGCCATCCGGCGACACAAACGCATCACCGATCGCGTGGATCGTCAAAGGGACGCGTGCGCTTGCGCGGCCTTTCGCGGTGATCGCGCTGTTTGCGACAGGCACCCACGCGCGCAGCGCCTGGTTGATTTGCAGAACATCGCCACGCATCGCATTGAACTTCTCGCCACGCGGGAAGATCTCAATGATGTGAATCGTTGCATCGGGGCATTGCGCGACGAGTAACTCAGCGACTGCTTGAACGCCCGCAAGTGTTTCCGCCGCATTGCTTGTGCCGTGGCCAAGGTTGTTCGTGCCGATGAGAAGGAAGACGTGTTCTGGCGCGAGTCGCGTGAGCGGCGCCTGTGCGAGGCGGTACAGCACGTTCTCGGTGCGGTCGCCTGAGTTCCCGAGATTGACCGCGCCGAGCGGTGCGATGAACTTCTCCCACGCGGCCTTTCCTGGGTCTTCCCATGCTTGCGTGATTGAGTCGCCGACAAAGACGAACTTCGCAGGAGCCGACTCTTTCGCGCGGCGGATGCACTCTTTCTCGCGCGCGATCGCCCACTCGTCGGTTCGCGGTGCGGGGACAAGCGCGCTCGGTGGCGAGCTCGGTGGCGCAGTGCGCGCGCTCGACGAACTCGGCGCACTGAAACCGCATGCAATGAGGAGCGAGCCAGCGAGCGACGCAGCGAAGGCGATGTGCAGAAGGTTCATATCGAGATCGTAAAAAGAACCGCGCCCGTGTGGTTTGCACACGAGCGCGGCTTGATCAATCTCGAAAATTCACTGCTCAGCGCATCACGGGCAGCCGCCCCATGCGCTCAAGATCGAGGCAAGGTCGGCAGCATCGACTTGGCCGTTGCCGTCGATATCAGCCGCGCATCCGCTGCATGAGCCCCACGCACTGAGGACCGAAGCAAGATCCGACGCATCGACCGTGCCCGAACCATCAAGGTCCGCTGGGCATGGCAGCGTGTCTGGCTCACAGCTCACCGACAACGTGCCCGTACCACCACTGTTCACCTTGCTTCCGATGCGGAGGAAGTACTCCGTGCCCGCGGTGACTTCCGCGACGAGCGTGGTCGTGGTTGTGGGCGCGCATGAGAAGCTGTCGTCGTTGCATGCGAAGACCGGCGTCGCAGCGGTTGGGCAAGTCGAGCCCGCGTACATCACGAGGCGCGTGTCGAAGTTGGCAGCGCCACACGTCGAGAACGTTGCGAACCCGGTGCATGGCGCCGTCCAGCGGTACCAGAGGTCGTTGTAGCAATTGACGCCCGCGCCGTCGAAGCAGCTTGCTGCAACGGACGGAGTGCTGTCGCCAGCAGCAGTGGTGTTGAACGAAACCGTTGGTGTCGAAATCACGAGAGCGCCGGCGCATTCATCGTTGGCTGGTGGCGGCGACGTGGTCGTCACAGTCATCGAGTAATCGTTGCGGGTATCTGACGCGAGATAGACGCGCATCAAGAGCGTCGAGCCCGAAGTCGAGTTCGTCACCGAGAAGACTTCGTTGTTCGTATTGGCGGTGCGGTCTGCGAGGACAGTGCCGCCGCAGGTTCCGAACACCTGCACATCGATGTCGCCGTTGGCGTGGGTGAACGTCATGTTCACGCTCATGCTTGCGCCTGGTGCGACGGGGATCGAGTACCAGTCTTCATCGAGACGCTTGACAACGCGCGCGGTGTACGCGGTGCCTGGAGTGATCGCCACTGCAGTTGCGCAGGTGTCGTTTTGCTCGAGGTTGTCGTCAGAGCCAGCGGCGAGAAGCGCCGCGAAGCCACCCGTGTTCACGGCGACGTCCCAACGGCCGTAGCCGTCGTCGGCTTGCGGTGTCGAGCAGAAACTTGCACCGCATGTGAGCACGCCGTACATCTTCTTGTCGGAATCGCGATAGATCGCGCTACCTGACGAGCCGCCTTCGGTCACGCCGGTGGTCGTCACGCCGTATTGCGTTGCGGGGTTCCACGAGAGGCTCGACCAGTTGCTGGTTGGGCTGCCGCAGTTGAACGAGTTTGAGTTCTTCACGCCGAACGAGATGCGCTGGTAGCTGCCATCTGGGTGGTGCAAGCCAGTCGAAGCGGTGTTCGTTGGGACGGATGAGCCAAGCCAACCAACCCAGTACGCCGTCGCTGGAACCGTCGGACGAATCATCAAGAGCGTGCAGTCGCTCGCGAGTTGCGTCGCGGAAAGATCGCTGCCCGTCACGTTCGTACCAGCAGAAGCGGTTGCGGAAGCCGAGCAGGTATTCCGGCGATAGAAGAAATTGAACTGGCAGCTGTTGGCTTCCGACGTCGTCGAGAGGCAGTGATTCGCCGTCGCGACATACGGAGTCTCATCTGCAGCGGTGGTTGCAATGAGCTGGCCAGAGCAGAGGAAGCCGCCGAAGATCAAACGAACCGTGCCGTTCGACTCGTTCGCCCATGTGGGGAAGCAGATTGGGTCGAGGTGGCATGTGCCGACGGCGACACCACCTTCATCGTCGCCCATCTTCCAGATCTGACGGTAGCCGTGGTAGTAGTCGACTCCCGCGAAAGGAAGTGAGGTCACCTTCGCGCCTGTCGGAACAAACCACTCGATCATCGCTTCGTTGGTTGGCATGGACATGCTCCACGCCTCGCCCGTGCCGAACTCACCGACACCTTCGATCGGTCCGATCACCGAGTCTTCCCAGCCCGGCGACGAGAGACGCACTTCCTGTCCCTCGGGCACGTTCAGGCCCGTGAGGTGAAGTCGGCAGGTGGTCGCGTTTGCGCTGGAGAGAACCACGCGCCAAACATGACCGCCTTCAACGGGGATCCACTCGCCGTGTGCCATGTCGATCGCAACCGGAACAGGAATTGCGAAGCGCAGCGGCTTGCGCGATTCCGTCTGTCGGGTGATCTCGTCTTCCGCGAGGAAGAACTCGTTGTCTTGGAGTTCGAGTGCGAGCACTGGCGCGGGAATCGCGTTAAAGCCGTGAATCGTCGAAAGTGGCTCAAGCGCTTGCTGCGCCGCCCATGGCGCGCCGCGCAAACCGTGTCCGTCTGCTTCGAGCACTGCGGGGACGTTGCCGGAAGCGAGCACCGGCTTGGTTTTCCCGCCGCCGTTGGAGGCGAACAGGGGGCTGCTTGCGAGAAGCAAGAAGGTCGTAGCGACCGTCAGATGGCGCATTCTGAATCTCCTATGGGCTCCCTTGGGGGAGAGCGGATCTGAGCCCCTGTTGGGGCGGAAAGGGCGGTTCCCGTCGTATCTTCGGGATGAGATGCTCGAAATGAGATGCTCGAAACCGCCGAGGAACGGAAGCGGCGGGCTCACGCAACCTAACCCCATTCGCTTGAGAGGCAAGTAGGTTCCGAAAAACGCGCAACCCCGACCGAGGTCGGGGCTGCGACGATTGGAATTCAAGTTGCGTTCGCGGACGTGCGAGCGGCTTAGACGCCGGCCGCCATCTTTTCCGCCTTCTTGCGCGCATCGGCGAGGGTGCCGACGTACATGAAGGCGCTTTCCGGCAGGTCATCGCCTTCACCATTGGTGAGACGCTCGAAGCTGTCGATCGTGTCTTCGAGCGAGCACGTGACGCCGGGGAGACCGGTGAACACTTCGCCGACGTAGAACGGCTGCGAAAGGAAGCGCTCGATCTTGCGCGCGCGAGAAACCGTGAGCTTGTCTTCTTCCGAGAGTTCGTCGACGCCGAGGATGGCGATGATGTCCTGGAGATCCTTGTAACGCTGCAGGATGTTCTGCACGCGGCGCGAGCACTTGTAGTGGCGCTCGCCGAGGACCTGCGGGTCGAGAATACGCGAGGTCGACGAGAGCGGATCGACGGCGGGATAGATGCCCTTTTCCGCGATCTTGCGCTCAAGCACGATGAACGCGTCCAAGTGGCTGAAGGTCGTTGCAGGTGCAGGGTCAGTCAAGTCGTCTGCAGGAACGTAAATCGCTTGCACCGACGTGATGGCTCCCTGACGGGTCGACGTGATGCGCTCTTGAAGCGCACCCATTTCCGTCGCGAGGTTCGGTTGGTAACCGACGGCGCTCGGCATACGGCCGAGGAGTGCCGACACTTCCGAACCCGCTTGGGTGAAGCGGAACACGTTGTCGACGAAGAGCAGCGTTTCCTTACCCGACGCATCGCGGAATTCTTCTGCCATCGTGAGCGCGGAGAGCGCGACGCGGAGACGTGCGCCTGGCGGCTCGTTCATTTGGCCGAAGACCATGGCGACCTTGTCGAGGACGTGCATCTTCTTGCCGCTTGCGTCGGTGTATTCGGCCTCTTGCATTTCGAGCCAGAGGTCGTTGCCTTCGCGGGTGCGCTCGCCGACGCCTGCAAACACCGAGTAACCACCGAAGTTACGCGCAACGCGCGCAATCATCTCTTGGATGACGACGGTCTTACCGACGCCTGCACCACCGAAGAGACCGATCTTTCCACCGAGGACGAACGGGCAGAGAAGGTCGATGACCTTGATGCCGGTCTGCAGGATTTCGGTCTTCGGGTTGAGTTCGACGAATTCTGGTGGCTCGCGGTGAATCGGCGAGGTCTTGGTCGCAGCAACGGCGCCGCGCTCATCGACGGGTTGGCCAAGGAGGTTGAACACGCGACCGAGGACGCCTTCACCGACAGGCACGCGCACAGGCGCGCCGGTGTCGATGCATGCATCGCCGCGCTTGACACCGTCGGTCGATGCGAGCGCGACGCAGCGGACTTGACCGCCACCGAGGTGCTTCGCAACTTCGCCGACGAGGAGCATCTTCTGGCCCTTCGTCTCGAAGTTGATGTGAACGGCGTTGTAGATCTCGGGCAGATCCGACTCTGGGAACTGCGCATCGAAGGTCGATCCGATGACCTGAATGACGGTGCCGGTGCTGGCCATGGGGGCTCCAAATGTGCTCGAAATCCTCGGCGGGAATCGCGTTGGGTCGAGCGCTGCGTGAGGTGTCTCTTGAAGGACGACTGACGTTCTCCGTGATCACGGCAAGCGATCCCCGAAGGCGATCACCCGACGCGACCATCACGAGCCCTCGAAAGGATCGGGGGACTTCGTGACGGATTTCACGGAGGGTCGAGAAGATAGCGGCTTCAACGCGAGGCTGCAAAGCCGTCGCCACTTCGAACCCG
>JBJOHQ010000397.1:0-5666 GCA_046047595.1 Planctomycetota bacterium
GTCTTTCCGACGCCCATTCGCAACCAAAGAGCTGCCGACTTCTGTTCGGCTTTTGTTAGTATACCTCGCGTTCGCGCCTGTCAACTGCTTTGGCGCAAAAGTTGTTGCAAATTTGCAGTGAGTTTCTGGAAGGCCTACTCGCCCGTGCAACCAATCACGCGGGACGCGGAGCCGCGACGGAGTTCCGTCAAAGTCACGTGCGGAATGCCACGCGAGAAGGTCCGTCAAAAGCCTGGCGCGGATTCAAAGCAACGCGAATGCAAGGGCAACGCGAACCCCAACGCACATCGCCCGACCTACCGCGCGACCATCGCTCCGACCCGCGCGACCGCTTCAAGGAGTGCCTGAATCTCGAACGGTTTGAACAGCAGTTCGCAGTGTGCTGGCATTCCTGGCGGCAAGACAACGCCGGGTTCACCCGTGATGAACACCGCGCCGATCTGACGACCCGCACGCGCTTCCGCTTCTGCGTGCACTCGAAACCCATCGATCGACGGAACATAGACGTCAAGAACGAGAACATCTGCAATGCGCTCGCCTTGCGTCGCGCGCGAGAGTGCGAATGCGCCGTCACCCGCGTCCACCACATCGTGCCCTGCCGCGCGCAACGACTCCGTGAGCATCGCGCAAAGAAGCGCATGATCTTCTGCAACGACGATGCGCAAACTCCTCGTCGGCTTCACTTCCGGCAAACGTTCTTGCGACACAAACGCGGGCAACTCGATGATGAAACGCGTGCCGCGCCCGACCGCACTCTCCACCGCAATGCGCCCATGCGCTGCCGTGATCGCTTGACGGACAACCGCAAGACCAAGGCCTGTGCCGACACCCTTTGGTTTCGTCGTAAAAAACGGCTCAAACACCTTCGCGATTGCGGCTTCTGAAATCCCGCAACCTGTGTCTTCGACCACGATGCGCACAGAGAGAGGTGCAACCGTTGCGGCGCGTCCTTCGAGTGGCACTGCCTCAACGCGCAACGTGCCACCTGTAGGCATCGCGTCCCGCGCATTGACTGCCAGATTCAGCAAAATCTGCGGCAACGCGCTTGGATCCATTTCAACTTCGAACCCGTCAACAGCCCTCGCGTCAACGACAAGTCGCACCTCGCGATTCAGCCCAATAGCAGCGAGACGCATCGCGTCTTCAATAGCGGGACGCAGCGCAATACGACGCACCGTCGACTCTCGCGGCTTACCAAGCGCGAGCATGTTGGACGTAAGCATCGTCGCCTTTGTCGTCGCAAAACGAATTGCTTCAAGTGATTCAAGAACCGCAGGCGCAACGCTCGGCTCACACGATGCAATGTCGGCCTGTCCACCAATCGCTGTCAAGAGATTGTTGAGATCGTGCGCAAAACCGCCCGCGAGTAACCCAAGAAGTTCAAGTCGCTTGACGTTCGCGAGCGCCTCTTCTGCGGCTTGCTGTTCCGTGACATCGCTCGTTGTTCCGACAATGCGCGTTGGTCGACCGAGCTCAAAACGAACCGCACGACCGCGATCGCGCATCCATCGCGTCTCGCCGTCCGCTGCGCGAACGCGATAGGTGCATTCGTAGCGCGCAGTGCGACCCTCGAGATGCGCGTGCCACGCGTCTCGAACACGAAGCGCATCATCACGATCAATCCACGGAAGGAATGGCGGCTCGACGGACGCTGCCTCGCGACCCATCTCAACCTGCAGTGCCATCAAACGATCGGCATAACGGGTCGTTCCACCGATCTCACAATCCCACCAACCTTCCGTTGTCGCATCGAGAAACTGCGCAAGTTTTTCGCGTTCCGCGCGATACTCCGCTTCGCGCGCGACGCGATCACTCACCTCACGAATTTGCGCGTGAATCACGCGTCCTTCGGTGGCGGGGTCAGGGAAAACTGCGAGTTCAATCGGAAAACGGCGACCCGCACGATCGCGCGCGACAACTTCGATGCGGCGGCCAATCACAGGCCCCGTGCGCGACTTCATGTACTGCTTCATGCCGCGCTCGTGTTGCGCAGCCATCTCGGGCGGAATGATCGCTTCGACAAGCGAACAACCCACCATGCCGCCACGGTCGAATCCAAACAGCCGCTCAGCTGCGAGATTCGCATATTGAATAGTGCTATCCAATCCGATCGTGATGATTGCGTCTTGCAAAAGATCAGTGGCCATACCAGCGTGCTCATGCGGCATAGGTTCATCCTATCGGGAAAAACAACACGGCCCGCGGGAGATACCCGCGGGCCGCGTGAGGAGTCTGGAGCTCGGCGACGTCGCGCGGTGCGCGCCGTTCGTCCCGCCGGTTGCCCCGAAGGGCTCTATCAGCCCCAGTTCGCGAGAACCATTGAGAGGTCCTGTGCATCCGTCGTGCCGTCACCGTTGATGTCGCCGGCGCCCGGCTGACCCCAACCACCGAGGACGATCGAGAGATCCGCTGCATCGATTCGGCCGTCCGCATTTGCGTCACCTGGCGTCGAACTGCCCGACTGTCCTGGCACGGTGATGAGAATTTCTCGGAAGCAGCATGGGTGGAAGGACTGCGAGTGCATGCCGACGATCAGGATGATTTGCGATCCCGCAGGCAGTGCCGTGGTGACGGTCACCGGTGCGATCGCGATACCAGTCCAAGGATTGAGCGAAGGAATGTTCACGAGCGAGGGAGAAACCGTGGCCGCGTAACCCGGTGCCACCGCGAAGGTGAACCACTCACCCACGAAGGACTCGACGTTGAAGACCGTCAGCGAGAGATCGAACGAGCCAACACCAGGATTGTCGTTGACCTGCGCATCGAAGAGGAAGCACTCGCAGATTGGCATTTCGAGGCAGATTTCTTCAGAGCAGCACTCTTGCGCACTGCTCGAAGCGAGTGTGGCGTTGAAGCAAATCGTTTCACCTTGCGCCAAGCCTTCGATTGGAATGTTGAGGACGATCGAGTTGCCTGGTTGGAGCGGCGGCGTGAGCACGATCACATTGTTCGGTGCGAAGGCAGGGTTCGAGAGAATCAAGAGATTCGCATCGCTCGACGAGTTGTTCGTGATCTCCACTTCCCAGTTGAAGGCGAAGAATCCATCAGCGGTTGGGACGCATTCAAGGGTCTTCGTAGCGAATTCACAGTTGCTCGTCTGTGCGTCGACGCACGAGAGATCGATCGAACCGAGTTGCGTCTTCTGCTGATCGCTGAGGATGTTGTCGAAGTCGATGAGGATCGAATTGTCGCGATCACCACCAGCCGATGGGAAACCGATGAGACCATAGATATTGTTCGGTGTGCTCCAATCGATTTCGAGTGCATCGCCGATCGACCAGACGCGATCATTTGCGCCACCTTCGATATCCACACCGCCGACCGAGTTGCGATCGAAGCCTGTGCCGATTACGAACGTTTCGGGCGCCAGCTCCCAGCCTTGCTTTCCGCCGCAAAACTTCATCAAGCGACCAGTGTGCGCCGCGGTATCGTCGATGCCGTACATGCCACGCTCTGAGGCGAACATGCAGCAATTCGCATCGAAAGCGATATCCGCAACTGGATTGGTGACATCGACGTCGAAGTCCGGCATCGACACTTCAAACTGCACGGTGCCCGCAACAAAGAGGCCGTTGGCGTCGACCGCAACCGACCAAATTTCGTTGTTGCGAATCGGGTTTGGATTGCCGTTGTCCTCGATCCAAAGCGAGTAGACGAGTCGGCCATCGACGGCCTTGACTGCCCAAACGCGCTCACCGAGCGGCACTGGACCGGCAACGTCGTTCGGCTCTTGCAGCCCACCTGCGGGAAGCGCGCCCGTGACCGTGCCGGTTGCGTGATCAAACGTGCTCTTCACCGCGCCCGTCTTATCGATCGCGTAGATGCGTCCGTCTTCGAAGTTCGAAACGTAATAGAGTTTGCTCGCGCAGCTGTAGTCGACTTGACCGAGGCCGGAACCCTGTGGGAACGCGGGCGTCGTTGCATTCGGAAGGCGAATCAACTCGGTCGCAGCACCATCGTCGCTGTCGAGGCGATAGACGCTGCCAGCTCCACCGAGCGTGCCGACTGCATTGCTCATGTACACAATCGTCTGCGTGACGATCGTGTTGCCCTCGTCATCGATGACCACGCCGAAAACCGTGCCGAGCGAACTCTGCGACCACGATGGATGCGTGTAAGTACCAGTGTTCCAACTCGTCACGGTGCCGATCGGCGCACTGCCTTGATTTCCGAGATCAAAGAGCCGCACCGCGGGTCCGCCGAACATGTTGAAGTTCGTACCCGCGGCGACCGCACCGCTGTTGAAATTCACCGCAGAAGAGTCGACGATCGCTGGGCGACCGCCGCAGCAAGGCGCGCAGTTGATTGGTTCACCTGGTTCACCACCACCGCCGCCTCCACCACCGCCACCGCCGCCGCCGCCACACGGCTCGCCGTTGCACTGAATCGTCATCGTGCCCGTGTAGATCGGCGAGTTCTTCGCGCCGATGCGGATGAGATAGCGCATGCCGCAACGCACTTCACAGGTGATGCGCGCTTGCTTACCGCAGTCATCGTCCGAGCAGCAAAGCGGCGGCAGATCGCCTGGGCAGTTGCAACCGACGTCAAACGGATAAATCGCAAGCGTGGTATCCACTTGCAGATTGCTGCACGTATCGATCGTGACGATGCCGTCGCAATCAGCCGTCCAGCAGTACCAGCCGTCGCGAACGACTTGACCACCAACAACGCACGCCTGTGCAACACCTTGCGATGCCGAGAATGTGCTCAAATCAAACTGATACACCCCGCCGCCTGCGATAGGCATCGGGGAGGAGCAATCGTCTGACTGCGCGAAGGCGAGGGGCGCAAAAGCGAGGGGCGCCGAAGCGACCGACGCGACGATGGAAACGAGTTGACCGAGTTTCATGAGTTTCTCCGGTTGTGCTTGCCGTGAAGAGGGACGGAATCAGACGCCGTGCGCACCACGCGTTGAGGCGTCGCCCGCTTCCGTGCGACGGAGGGGGATCTCTCAGAAGTTCCGCGAAAAAATCGGAAACCCCTCGAAGCGCCTGTGCGCTACACTCCGCGCTTCGCCGGTGTGGCGGAACTGGCAGACGCAGCGGATTCAAAATCCGCCGCCCTCTAAAGGCTTGCAGGTTCGATTCCTGTCACCGGCATTTGCGAACTCCGCCCCGCCTCGCGCGGGGCGGTTTCGTTTGGACGCCACTGCGCCAAAATGCGCATCGCGGGCAAGACCGCCCGAAAGTCACCCCGAGATTCACCCCGAGATTCACTCGAAAATCGACACGCGAATCTGCGCAACGGCGCCGCGAAAGACCTGACGCAGTTCGCGCGGTTTCCGCAAGTTCGACCATGGGCGTCTTGGGATCGCGGAGTCCCCCCGTTAGAGTGCGTCGATGCTTGCGATCCTCGCAGCCTCACTGCTCTCCTCGCTGCTTGATCCGCTCGTGGATCCGCCAGTTGATCCGCCGCTCGCGCCCGCGATCGCTCCCTCGCCCTCAGTCATCCCCGCTGTTGACTTCGCACGCGAGATTGCGCCGATACTCAACAGTAAATGCCTCCCCTGCCACGGGCCGGAGAAACAGCGAAGCGGCTACCGCGTCGATGTGCGCTCCATCGCTCTTGAAGGTGGCGAATACTCTGCCCCCAACCTCGTGCCAGGCGACGCGGCCAACAGCCCGCTGTATCGCTACGTGTCGGGTGCTGACGCTGAGATGGAGATG
>JBJOHQ010000398.1:0-4518 GCA_046047595.1 Planctomycetota bacterium
AGCCCGATTTCGTGCTGCGAGGTGAGCGCACGCAAAAGCGTGAGGTGGTGCGAGACGTGTGCGCCCGGAACCAAAAAGGTCGCGCGCAGACCGAGGCGATCACACGCTTCGGCCGCACGCCAAGCACCTTCCGCGGCGCGGGAGATGAGTGCTCCATCAGGCAGTGTCATGCACTCCGCGCGCGTTGCACCGACGATCGCGAATGAAAGTGCGATGCGAGAAGAACGCCGCCGACCCTGCGGATCGGCGGCGTTTCGAGTCTCAATGTGTGTTCCTTGCTCAGCCGAACGCGAGTCCGCGCACGAAGTGCTGCCAACGCGAGTCGCATCGACCGTGTCGCATGCGGAGCTTAGGCAAACGTCGATCGGGTGGAGGTCCATCATCTCAGCATCCGTCGAACGAACCGCAGAGTGCGAAGCGCTCGGTTGGATCGATGGTTCCCGCGACGCCGCGCCCTAAACCTCAATCCTCACCGTAATCCTCGAACTCCACGTCACGCTCACGACTCGCCGTTTTCGTGGCCGTTCTCGAGATCGTGATCATCGTCATCGTGATCATCGTCGTGCATGTTCTCGAGTTGCTCGGGAATCGTCGGAAGAATCGGCTTGCCTTCCGCGGTCATCTTGCGCTTGTACGCTTCGACTTTTTGCTTCTCAGGCACGAGAATCATGCCCATGCGGCGACCGTTCAGGCGCGGTGGGACTTCCACCTTGGCCAGATCCGAGAGGCGCTCGATGATGTCCTCCATGCGCTCGTCGCCCTTCTGACGGAACGCCATCTCGCGTCCACGGAAGTTCTGGACGATCTGCACACGGTGGCCTTCGATCAGGAAGCGGCGCGCTTGCGCAACGCGAATGTCGACGTCATGCGGGTCGATCTTCATGGATCGCCCGAGACGGACTTCCTTCATTTCGGACGCCTTGCTCTTCGCCTTGTTCGCCTTTTCCTTCTTCGACTGTTCGTACTTGAACTTGCCGAAGTCCATGATCTTGCACACGGGCGGGCGGCTGTCGGGCGAGATCTCGACGAGGTCGAGGTTCATCTCGTACGCACGGCGCTTGGCTTCATCGAGTTCGACCACGCCGAGCATTTCGCCTTCGGGATCGAGAAGACGAACGGGCGAAATGCGAATGCGGTCGTTGATGCGAGGACCGAAGTCTCTCGAATCTTGGCGTGGTCCCCCAAACGGTCTGCGAGGCGGGTAGATAGGTCGATTCCTTTGAAAGTGTGACGCTTCAGCGGGCGACGGCGGAACGGGTGATGCCGAAACGGAACGCGTCGCCCGCGATCCGAATGGCTGCATACAAGTGATTTTGAAGCTGACTCAGAGACTGAATCAGTAAAGGTCGAACGACGAAAACCTCGGTCGCACCGACGCAAAGCAAGGAGCCTCTGGTCGAGGGCTCAATCATGCGGAGCGGGTGGTTCGAAGCGTCATGGACCTGAAAGATAGCACGATCTTCCGCGGAGGGAAGCGGGGAAGCCGCCAAAAACGCGTCTCCGCCATGCTTCATCAGTCGGCATGTTCGGAGAGCCGAGCCGTCCGGCGCCATTCCCGCCAACGCCGAAGCACCGCGACAAGGGGCATCCCTGGGACGCCTCGGGCGCGGTTTATCGCGCCGATTCGAAAGGCTTCATGCCAGTGACTGCGCATGATTCCCCATGCACGGAGCGCGCCGCAGGCCGGGTCGTACATGTTGGTCGCTTCCGACAGGATCCCGTTGGCTTCGAGAATGACCCCGCCCTCGCCGCGCATGCATGCGGCATCGTCGGCGAATCGGACGTCGAGTCGCCCGTAGTGAAAACCGCGAGCATTTCCGCAGGCCCGCTCGACCCATGCTTCGAGCGCGGGTGTGCGCAGACGCTCACCGTCGATGAAGAGACAACCTTGTGCGTGGTTGCCGGCGTTGGCGAGGCGGATGCGCTCGCCTTCCGCCGGGATGCGTTCTGCTTCCTCGCCAAGTCGCGCGAGAAAGACGCCTTCCTGCAGGCGAAGTCGGCGGTCGCGCATGATGAGTTCACGAAGCGACCTTTGGCCATCGCCGACGGCTATCGGGAATCGCTTCTCGCAGATTGCGAAAAGCCGCGCACGTTCGCCTTCGGCGCGCAGCACAAAGAGGCCAACTTCGCAAGCACCGTCTTCAAAGCGTTGGACGAGGAGCGGTGCGTGTGAAGCGCGAAAAACCGCGCGAAAGGCGTTTGCGTCACGCACCAGTTTCACGGCAATGCCGCGATGACCGCTATCGGGTTTGACGATCACCGGTTGCAGCCAAGGAGTAGCGTCGTCGTTCGACCTCTGCGAGAAATCGGCACCCGTCCAAGGCTTCAACGCGAGTTGTGAGAGCGCATCTTCAATGAGCTCGTCGGTAAAGACTGGCCGCGTGTTTCCCGCGGTTTGCGCAGGAATCACGCGAAATGCGGGCGCGGTGAACTCTTCGTCGAACGCGCTGAGTCCGTCGAGTTTTGATTCGCCCGCAGCGCCTCCATCGGGCCAGCACGGGTTCGTAGCAGTCAGCGTGCGCGCGCCACCAAATCGGAGCGTCTGCCACGCAAAGAAGGGGAGCAGCGGTCCATACACGGCCCATGTTGGCCAGAACTCAAAGCGCATCGCACGCAGAGTCGCGATGAAAATCGAGCGGCGGTTCTTCCAAGCCTTGAGTGCGAGATGCAATGTGAGAAAGAGAAGAATCGCAGCGACGATCCATGTCGTCCAACTGCGACCAAGATGTTGCTCAAGCCACGCGATGAGAGAGCCGCCGATGAGCGCGGTTCCGCCAACAACAATCGGCGTCCAGAGCGCGACGGCGATCGCCGTCCACAGCGCGAAACTCGCGAACCCTGCGCCCACGAAACCAGCGCCGAGATAGACAGGAAGCCGCGTTCCCGAAATCACACGCGTGAGAAAAACGGCTTTCCATCCACCGCGATCGAGCCAGCCTTTGAGTTGCACAAGCCGAGCTTCGGGAAGGCGCTTCCGAATCCAGCCCGTGCCCTTCGCGCCGCGCGCCGCCGCAGCACCCATCACGTACAGCGCGAGATCGCCGATGAAAATGCCGACACCCGTGCCGAGAATGGCAACGGGCATCGAGATTGTGCCGTTGTGCGCGAGGAGTCCCGCAGCGATGGCGGTGGTGTCTTCGAGGATGAAGGTGCCGATCATCAATGCGAGCGCTTGCAGCCACGGACTTGAGATCGCAGAGAGATCGAATCCGCCCGGAAGCACCGTTGATTGCGCGGATTCCGCCGCATGTGCGAGGAGCGTCATCATGCAACGCCTCGTGCGAGCACGATGGTCTGTACCGGCGCGAATCCACTCTCCGCGCCGCTACCCGCACGTGGCGCGTGTTGCACGGTAATTTTCTGGAGTTCGACGTTGATATGCGTTTGGCTCACGCTGCGCGCTTCGTCGCGATCCATGCGGATCGAGAGATGTCGTCGATCTGGCCACGCATGATTGTGAAACGCTGCTTGCGCTTCGGCGCGAGCTTCACATGGCGCACGAACGACCGTTGATTCAAAGAGTTCAGCGCGAACCTCGCGGACGCATGCATCGCCGAGGCCGCTTGATGCACGCATGAATGGTCGCACCAACGGGTCAAGCGTCGTTTCGCTCTTTTGATCTCCGCCGATGACTTCCAACACGCGCTCGCCATCGGTTGCGATCAAGCGAAAGCCGCGTGCGACGTTTTGGGCAATTTCCCCGCTGATTTGCGCGATTTCGTTGAGGGAACAACGTGCGAGTAACTGCGGAATGATGAGGCCGCGACTCAGACCTGCGGATCGCCCGTCCGGAATTCCATGTTCGTTTCGATTGAGTAACGCGAAGGCGATTCCCACGTTGTTGACGGCAATCCACGTGCCGCCACCCTGCGGGTCGCGCGGATAAATCGCCTGTCGATCGCCGGCCGCGAGCAACTCGAGTGGCAAACCGTTCGCCCGCGCTCGTTGTTCATCTCGATTGAAAGCCAACCGAAAACACGCGCGGTCATTTGCTCCTCGGCGGTGCTCACTCGCATCGGTTGTGATGATGGACAGCGTGCACATGGCGCGTTTAGCGTGTCTGTGCGGCTTTCCCGTCGTTTGCCAAAGTTGCGGGCGCGCGACCCGCCTTTGGATCAGGCTGCACGCCCATGTTCGTGGCTTGCGCAGACATCAATGCTGTGTGGTGCACGGTGTGGTGGAAGACGTAGAGCACTTCGCGTGCGACGGTTGACGTGAAACGTACTTCCGGACTCTGCGGAGCGGTCATCGCGAAGACGGTGATCGGCGACGACAGCGCGGTGTCCGAGATCGCGCGAACAAGCGCCGCACGATCGGCGGCGGCCGCCAGACCAGCGGCGCGATCATGCTCGATGACCGTTCCACGCTCGCGGCGGTCGTAGCAAACTTCCCCGTTCGCGATGCCATTCAAGAGTGCGTCGACGTGATCGATCGAATGTCGAAAGTGCGCGCCGAGTGGGCTATGAAAACCGACGGCGAGTCCTTGCGCGTACTGCGCTTGGTCGGCCTTCGCGGCAA
>JBJOHQ010000399.1:0-6989 GCA_046047595.1 Planctomycetota bacterium
CAGCGCGGCGTTGTTGTTCAACGTCGCCGTCGTCGATCAGACCGAGTGCGGTTGGTCAATGGTGCAGCATCTCTGGCCAGCACCACGGAGTCCGCGCGCACGAATGCCCAAGCTCTACACAGACCTTGCGTCTACGCAGCGGGCGACGCTGCGCGTGCAGCAGCATTGCGCACAACGACGCCGAGCGCCGCGCGCACCGCGACTTCGCCCCAGCCTGTTTCGGTATCAATGCGTTCAATCTCGTTGTCTGTCATGGAGGTCACACGTCGTCCTGCGAGATGACGGGTGAGCGCCCATCCATAGACTTCGTCCGCGATACGTGCAGGCATGTCCTCTGTGACAACCGCACGCACCAAGGCGTCGTCGATGTACGCGGTTTCGTCGAGTTGTGCTCGCATCACAATGGCGCGCACGAACTGGTCCGCGACGTCATCGATCGTTCGCACGAAACGCTCGATCGGAGCGTGAGCACTCTCTTCAACGATGTATCCGTGGCGGGTCAGCACGCGGTTGATCGCGATCCGAACACCGACAGCATCACTGCGGAGGTGGATCATGTGATCGAAACGGTGTCGGAGTTGGTAGCCGATCTGTTGCGTGAGATGCGCCGTACCGATGAGCGTGAAGTTCCCATCAATTCGCGGGAATGACGGGGGCGATCGTCGTGGTGTCGCGTCGACTTGGAATTCGTCGATCGACTGTTTCTTGCGCTTGGTGGGCGTAGTAGGCGTCGCGGCGTCACGCGCGAACGAGCCAGTGCCACGCGTCGTCTTGCGCGCGATGCACGACATCAAGAATTGCTCGTCTGAACTCGACATCAGTTCGATGTGTCGAATCAGAAGTACACCTTGGTTGCG
Organism: Planctomycetota bacterium; assembly: GCA_046047595.1. Taxonomy (GTDB): domain Bacteria; phylum Planctomycetota; class Phycisphaerae; order Phycisphaerales; family SM1A02; genus QWPT01. The sequence goes on from JBJOHQ010000399.1 coordinate 858, forward strand.
TACTTCGCGAATCGCACGCCGGAGCATCTCTTGGTCGATACCGTCCAAGAGATCGAGTTCGACGAAGTTTTTCGGCGCGAGGTCGCGAACAATGGCGCGCGCAACGATCGTGGTTCCACATCCAGGCGGGCCATGGAGCAGCACATGGTCGAGCGGACGGTTACTTGCCAGGGCATTTTCCACAAGTCGTTCGAGGACGCGTGTCACGCCCATCGAACTTGCAAAGTGAAACAGCGTCGGCGTGGTGAAGACATCAGTGCGGAGATCAGGAACGCTGGGCAACTTCGGCGCTTCCCCGCGCTTCACGGGTTGCTTGTGAACAGGGATTGCCGTGTTGGCGTCGTCGGCCTCGGGCTTTGCCGCCTCAACTTCTACAGGCTCGACTTCTACAACCTCAACTTCTACAACCTCGACTTCTAAAGCCTCGACTTCTAAAGCCTCGACTTCTGCGACATCCGGTTCTGCAACCCCTCCTTCTGCAACCTCGCGCTTTGCTCCATCGGGTTTCTCACGTCCGAGGTTCACAAGATCAGAGTCTGAGCGCGCATCGCGATCCACGGCGCATGTCTTCTCGGTCGGCGCGGCGTGCGCACTCGTGTGAGAGGTCGGCGACAGGACTGAATCAACTCGATCGGCTGCATCCAGCTCCATCGCTTCGTGAGCGAGGCCATCCGACTCGATGAAGTGCTCAGGGCCCGCTTCAGCGAGATCGTTCGTCGGGGATCGATCGACAATCTTCGGCGCGGGAGTTTCGAGTGACGCTGAGGAGTCACGCTGCGTGGCTTCGAACTCAACAGAGTCGATCGCTGCGACGCCAATCACCTCCGAGGCTTTCGATCCGGTGACATCCTCCCCACTGTTGGTCGGACCACGACCAAGGTCGGCAGCGAGGCGCTGCGCAACACTTTCTCCCATTTCCTGCGGCGCGTTCTTCTCACCATTTCCACCCTGCACGCCATCGCTCATGCTCAGCCTCCTTGTTGAGTATCGATGTTGAGTTTCGTTGTTGAGTTTCGTTGTTGAGTATCGATGTTGAGTTTCGATTGGACTTTTCTTCTGCGGTCGACGCTCACGCTTCCTGCTTCCGTTCAAGCGCTCATGCAATCTCCATCAATCCCCCTCTTCTCACGCTCATTTCGCTCTCCTACGAAGTTCGGCGTAGCGCTCACAGCCGGTCTGGACGTGTAGACATGACGCATCTCGACACGTTGAACTCTCACGCCATGCGTGGGACGACTCTTTCCGCCCTGTTCTGTGATGACATTTTCCGAACGACTTCCCTGTCGATATCTCTTCTCAAAGTTTGCTTGAGCCGCGCGCAAGACGTGTACTGACCCTGCGCATTGCCCACCGAAAGATCTCTCAACTGCAGAGTCGTGTTTGTGCTCGATGGAAGAACGCAGTCGAGCGGCAACAACACGCGCTCGCGCCTGAGAACCTCAGCGCTTCGTCTTCTCTTGCCCAATCAAACTCTGCAAACTTGTCGCGCGACTCCCTCCGCGGCGGGCGCGATGGTAGGAGTCGATCGCTCGAAAGCAAGCGTCAAGGCGAAACGTTTCGTCATCAACGCTGCGAGGTTATTTTGACGACGCCTAGACGCGAGCGAATGCGGTTTCGCGTTCGACACCCCTCCGCCGTTCGCCACGGTGCGGGATTCCTATCCACCAACAATCCACCACGATCCACCACGATCCTCAAGAGTCCTCGAGAGTCCTCCACGTGACCACTGTCGATCGGGCGCTCGTGCATTCGTTTAGGCATTCGTTCAGGCCCTCACTTGTGCACTCATTCATGCACCGAAGAACGGCGTTCAAAAAGCACGCCGCCCGTCTGAACCCGCGGGGCCGTGCGGATTCAGTCGGGCGGACGTGACAGTTCGTTTCGCGGATGGCACCCGATTGGTTCCACCCTGCGCATGAGTTCTTCGTGATCAGCCGGCGACGCCTTCGAGGTTCACAAGCACGCGCGTGGTATCACCAAGCACACCTTTCTCCAAGCCGTAGTTCATGCCGAACTCGCTGCGTTTGACCGAGAAGATCGCCTCGACGCCGGCGCGCTTCCCCATCATGTTCGAGAGGCCGGTGACTTCGACCATCGCGGTCACAGGCTTCGTGACACCGTGCATCGAGAGGTCGCCGGTGACTTCGAACATGCCGTTCGAACCCTTCTTGATGCTCGTCGACTTGAACGTCATCGCCGGGAACTCAGCGGCATTGAAGAAGTCCGGGCTCTTCAGGTGACCGTCGAGCTTTTCGTTCGCGGTATCAACGCTCTCGATGGCGATCGAGATGTCGAACGCAGTCGGCGCGCCCGCGGCATCGAAATTCATCGATCCGGCGACGTCATTGAAGCGGCCCCAGAATTGGCCAGCACCAGCGTGCATGACGCGGAAGAACGCGCTCGAGTGCACGTCGTCGATTTTGTAGCTACCCGCAGCATCGGCCTTCGCAGGCGCGGCGGCCGCAGGCTTCGAATCCTGCGTGGCGGCGATGCCAACGACCGCAAAGGTCGCGAGGGTTGCGAGAGAGAGGGTGCCAATCGTCTTTCCAAACATGCAATGTCCTTTCAATGGCTCGGTCGGAGCCTCAGTAACTTCCTTCGCCGGAATCACGGTCGACAACGGATGCCGCCGCGGGCGCGGACGATAGGTTCGTTCGCAATCGCCAGATGGACGCACCTCGGAACTTGCTGAACTCTCACACGCGCCTCGGTCGATAGGGCTCGCGTGGGTACGCCACTCGCCTTTTCCCTCTCATTGCTCTGGTCTGGCCCGCTCGAGTGGCTGAGCGTCGGCCTCGTCCTCGTCGGCGTGCTGTTCGTCTGGCGTGGGCGCCGTGGTCGGCGTTCGGACCGACTCCACTGCGCGAAGTGCCTCCACGCGTTGGCACAGACTTCCCTTGCCGAAATCGCGCCTGATGCGTGTTGCCCCGAGTGTGGACACCCGCTCTTGAGTGCCTCGAACTCGGCGCGGCGCGGTACACCCCGCCCAAAACCGAGTGTTCGAACTTCCCTCCCAAGGCCGCTGTTCACGTCAATCGGACTGTGTCTCGCCTGCGCTGGAGTGGGTTTCTGGCTCTACAACGGGGCTTTTGGCGGGATCGGGCGCCTCGTGTTGCCCCGATATCAGGTGAAAGAGACGCAAACAATCCTCGGGTGTGAGGTCACAATCGCCTATCCGCGATGGTCCGGTGATTTGGCCTCCCCGATCGTTGAGATTCGCCAACTCGGCCGAGTCGTCTTTGCTTCCGCCATGCCGCATCCGTCCGTTGGCAGCGCCCGACTGCGCGACCCCTTCTGCGACGAGCCGGCGGCGGTTCTGTGGATTCGCTCCGACTCTGGCGGGTCCCTCGGCCTGAGCGACACGTTCGCTTTTCGCGTTGAGGACGCAACCAGTGAGGACGCTGGCTCCCCCAACTTCCTGCCGTACGCCGTTCTCCACGAAGGCACGTTCGTGAAGTCTGACCCCGAGCAGCCGGAACCCGACATCTGGGTCGCCTACGAACTGGCTTATAAGTACTGGCTGACGAGCGGTGTCAATAGCCCGAGCATCGCGATGCGGGGAACACCAACCGCGTCAGGGATCGTGTGGAACAGCCCCGACGAATCCGACGCGCCAAACATAGATCAACTTAGGGCGATCGCCGATCGCGTCCGAGTGCTCGCGACGGCGACCGAGCCAGAGATGTTCACCGGCGCGCACTGCGATCAAGCGCTTGGACTCGTCCTCGATGCATTTCTCGAACTCGTCTACGCCGGTCGCGCGCGCGAGGCATGGCCGTTTCTGCGCGCACGCTACGAGGATGGCCTCGGTGCGCTGATGACCGCATCCCAGCGCGCCGAAGTGCCGCGATCGCTTGATGCGCTTGAGCGAGCCCTCGTCGAGCAGATGCAACGATCGACCTTCATAGAAGAAGTCCTCCGTCGCAATGGCGGATCGATCGCGCCACCAGCCTTCCCTGCAACGGCATCACCCGAAGCTTCAACTTCCGCGCCGATATCGGCCCAATGAGCTCATCGGCGTTTCGCTCGGCAACTTCGCGTTGAACCGCGCTCTCTGCTTCGGTTCACTCCGCGTCACCGTTAGCATGACGAGATGCACGCCTCGCTTGCGTCGTTCATCCTGACTCTGCCGATTTCATGCCTGGCGTCGACGCCAGTGATCGCATCCACAGCGGTGCCTCCGTCGCAACACGGCGACGGCTCGGCTGCCAATGCGAACGCAGCGACTTCGAACACACCGAAAGTCGACGACGCGGCGTGCAAGATCAAGCCCGTCGCGGGCCTCGCGAAGTCATCGGTCGCGCTTTACCCACTGCTTGATGACCCTGTGGCATTCGCGATCGATGAACGCGGCGACTTCTACTTCGCGGAGAGCGACCGTCAAGACCTCGGCGTCGAAGACAATCGACACAGTTCGTACTGGTTGCTCGACGACATCGCGTGCGAAACGATCGAAGACCGACTCAAGATGTACGAGAAGTGGGCGTCGAAGCGCGAAGGCGGCATGGCGTACTACTCGAAGTACGCCGATCGCGTGACGAAGCTCGCCGATCGTGACGGCGACGGTGTTCCTGAAACGCGCACGCTCTTCGCAGGTCCCTTCAACGATCCGCTTGATGGAACTGGCGCGGGACTTCTCGCGCTTGATGGTGACATTTTCTACACGAACATTCCGCATCTCTGGCGACTGCTTGATCGCGATGGCGATGGCGTTGCGGAAGTCGTCGCGAAGGATTCGTCTGGTTACGGCGTGCGCGTTGCGCTGCGCGGCCACGACATGCACGGACTCGTGCTTGGTTACGACGGCAAGATCTATTGGTCGATCGGCGATCGCGGTTACCACGTGCGCACATCCGACGGCATGCTGATGCACGATCCGCGCTCTGGTGCTGTGTTCCGCATGAATCCCGATGGCAGCGAGCTCGAGCTCTACTGCACAGGCTTGCGCAATCCGCAAGAACTCGCGTTCGACAACTACGGCAACCTCTTCACCGGCGACAACAACTCAGACGGTGGTGACAAAGCGCGTTTCGTCTACTGCATGGAAGGCGGCGAGACGGGTTGGTCGATGGATTACCAAACGCTTGAAGGCGCGAACCAACGCGGGCCGTGGAACCAAGAAGGCATCTGGCATCTTCGTCCCGATCTCGCGCCACACCGCTTCGAAGGCATGAAGGTGAAAGAGGCGAATCCACTGCAGCCCGCGTGGACGCTTCCGCCGCTTGATCACGTCGGCGCTGGACCTTCGGGCCTCGTCTTCTATCCGGGCCTCGGACTTCCTGATCGCTACCAGGATCACTTCTTCCTCTGCGACTTCCTCGGCGGCGATAGTTACTCGCGCGTCCTCGCGTTTGCAGTCGAGCCGGTCGGTGCGGGATTCAAAGTTGTCGATGAACACCCGTTCGTTGAGAACGTCCTGCCGACCGATGTCGACTTTGGTTACGACGGCAAGATGTACATGACCGACTGGGGCGGCGGTTGGGGCTCGGGCGACAAGGGCGAGCTCTACGCCGTCTGGGATCCGCAGAAGATCAGTGATCCACGCATCGCGGAAGTGAAGCGACTGTTTGCGGAGGGCTTCGCTGGTCGCGACTCCGATGAACTCGCGTCACTCCTCGCGCACGCCGATCGTCGCGTCCGTCAGCGCGCGCAATTCGCACTCGCGGCGCGCGGTCGCGAAACAACAGCGCTCCTCGGTGACATCGTGTCATCTTCATCGAATCGCTTCGCACGCATCCACGCGATTTGGGCGCTCGGTCAACAAGCTTCCGCGCGTCTTCGCGAATCGAGTCCGATCGAAGCACAGTCACTCACGCGCACTGTGCAACCATGGGAACTCGTGCTCCCCGCGCTTGATGATCGCGACGCGGAGATCCGCGCACAAGCTGCACGCATGCTTGGCGAAGCGCGCGCGACGGCGGCCGCAGACGCGCTCGCGGAACTCTGCTCTGACGACAACGCGCGCGTTCGCGCGTTCGCAGCGATGGCACTCGGTCGCATGGGCGCACGCGACAAGGCTCCGTTCGTCGTCTCGATGATTGCGGAGAACGCCGATCGCGATCCCTTCCTTCGTCATGCTGGCGTGCAAGCACTCGCGTGGATGAACGATCGCGCGCGACTCGGCGAGCTCGC
>JBJOHQ010000400.1:0-5574 GCA_046047595.1 Planctomycetota bacterium
CGTTTCAGCGGGCAGCATCTGACTGGTGGGTGACGATCTGAGAGAAACCTCGCATGCTCGAGTGCACGCTCGAGGGTGCGCACGAGTGTGTGCTCGAGTGTGTGCTCGAGTGTGCGCCTGAGTGCGCGCACGAGTGTGCGTACGAGTGTGCGTACGAATCTCGCTGCGCACCTACACCGGCGCGAGAATCGTCGCACGATCGAGGATGCGCCAACCCGTTGGTCGGAAGAATGGAAAGCGCCCCATCGCTCCGACGAGATTGCGCAGGTCTTCCTCATCGAGCGTCCACTCGCAGCGCTCGTGTGTCGACTCGGAGCGCATCGACGCGGTACTGCGATCGAGTCGGCGCGCGCGTGCACTACGTCGTTCGTCTTCTCGCGCGCGATCTCGTCGAATCCACTCGAGCGTAAACGTGCGTTCGCGCATCGGCCAATGATCGAGTTCCTCCGCGACTTCACTCGCTTTGTTGGTGCAAATCGCAAGCGTGCGTTCGAATTCGTCCTCGGCGCTCTCACCGCGCCTCGTGCCGACCCGCTGCTGACTGGCCGCGCGAACTGCGATATTTGCGCCGAAAAGCGACCACCAACCCGCTGCTTCACGCACCGCTGGTGCCTCGCGAACACCCGCTTCTTCCGCTTCGACCGCACGCTCCAATCGCGCGACCACCTGCTCAATCGCGTCGGCCACATCCATCTCACCAATCGCTGCGCGCACTTCGATGATTCCACCCGTCGCCGCATCGGCAAGGCCTACGTACTGGCTATCGCCAAACTCATGCGCAAGTTCTTCGTACAGTTCTTTCGCGCGCGCAAGTTCACGATGGGCACTCGTCCCGAGTGCTTTGAAAGCTCCATCGTCGCGCGCGTCAAGCATCGCGCGGCGATCGCCGTGGCCGCGAATCACATGACAAAATGCCCGCGCCACGCGTTGCAATCGGTTTCGTGGCGCTTCGACCGATGGATCTGCAAGAAGCGAAGTCGCAATCGCGCGCGACTCGTCCAAATTCCAGAGCGCGTGGTTCGCCGCCGCCAAATTGACGCGCAGCATCAACCGCACATCGGCCCCGACTCCATGCTCACCAAGGCCTTCGCGCACACATTCGAGGACGCGCGTATACCGACCGCGCGCGTCGTATGCGCCCGCAAGTCGATTCGCAGCAACCGCACGCTCGTGACCATTGCGCGCCACCGCTCGCATCGCGAACGCCGTGCGCTTCATGCCATCAACGTCGCCCGAACGATGCTCAGCTTGTGCCTGCATATCAAGCGCTGCAAAACTGAGTGCACTGCGCGAGGACGCGCCGTCGCTCGCGTTCGATGCCGCAGCGTCCCCCGCAGTGTCCCCCACATGATCGCTCGCGTCATCATCGCCCCACACCGCTTGCGCGACGTCGCCAAAGTCCCACTCGAGAATTTGCGCAAGCCGCGCGACAAGATCTAACTTCGGATTTCCAGACACCGGAATCGCGCGTCGAGATTCGCGGCCAAGCGCACCATTCATGCGTCCGACCGTCCAGCCGCGGTAGTTCCGCGCAAGCGCAATCATGCGCTCCATGCGATTGCGCCGAACTTCATCGCACAGCATTGGATGTTCTGCTTGATGCGGCGTGCTCCGTCCGCGCGTGTGGCCGTCGTATTCCCCGTCGATCGGTTCTCGTTGCATCGATCCTCCTTGCTGCACGAGTGTGTGCCGCAACGAGATCATGTCGATCGATTGCAGCGCATGCGAAAAGCGCACGTGTTTCCACGGTTTTCACCATGCACAACGAACAACGGCTCTTCACGGCATGCGCATTCCATTCGAGACCGTTGTTCGCACGCGCTGGAATCAGCAGATTCCAATAGTTCCCAACCGATTCCAACCGATCACACGAATCGCAACCATCACCGCGTCGTGCACGAATTGTCCACCGCGCATGCATGACGCGCGCGCTTAGCGCGAAGAAGCGACGAGTTCTTCGGGCTTCGCGACCGTCGCATCAGCGCCGATGACACGCACCTGCGTTGGTTGCGCCGGAAGTGCGAGCGCCGACATCTTTGCGCCATCAAGAAGGATCGAGCCGTCAGCGCCTTCCACGCGCGCAACATCCTTCCAAAGAACTTCGATGCGTTGCGCGCGCGCGCGTTCCACATCACTTGCGGGACGCTGTTCGCCTTTCGCATCACGCACAACCGCACGCGGCGCAAAGTCAAAGGACGCCATCATCTTTCCTGTTTCGTCGAGCAGTTCAACACGCCCCGTTCCCGTCACATCCAAACGAACACCCTCCGCGCTCGGCACGATGCTGCTCGTCCATGCGACGCGCTCACCGCTTGCGCCCGCGGGCGAAGCCGTCATCGCGCGCCATGCATGGCGACCGAATTCCTGAATCGTTGGCGCGCGGAACGCGACTTCACACTCGGGGCCGCCGTGCACTTGAAATGCAAGCACCCCTTCCGTGATGCCATCAAACCACTCTGCGCACGGCACACCATTCACGCGCGTGCGGATGCGCGGCCCGTCGCACTCGATCTCGTACGTGTTCCACTCGCCGAGTTTGAACGCTGCTTGCGCGGCCTCGTTGTCGCGGAGCGGCGCGAGCCACAATCGACCGCGTTCGTCGTAAATGCCGCCCGACCATCGCCGCGGCGTGGGATCGACTTCAACTTGCAGCCCCGCGATCGAACCATCCCTCTCGCCCGATCGGATTTGAATCCCCGAATTCATCTTCTCGCCCTTCGGATTGCTCGCGGAACCAAGTCGCACCTCAACTACCAAGCGAAAGTTGCCAAGCGTGCGCGGAGAAACGAGGAATCCGTTCCGGTCAATCGGGCCGCGTCCAAAAAGTGTTGGTCCAACCCCGCCGTCCGCAGGAGGCAGCAACTCGAACTTTGCCGCGCCACCAACGAGGCGCCAGTCCGTGTACGGAAGGCGGTCAAAAAGCGCGTCGGGCGTTGCGCTTTGCATGCCCGCGCTCTCGATCTCAGTCCGCCCCGCGAGATCCGCGTGACTGACTTGAGCAGCACCGGAGGCAAACGAAACGACAGACGCGAGAGCGAGGATTCCAAACATTCCCCCATCGCAACCGCGGAACGGGAACCCGTCAAGTGCCCTCGTTCTCCGCTTCTTCAGACCTCGCTGCGCCCGATCAGTGAAGAATCGCTGCCGCCGGCATGAATTCTGGCCGCCGGAAGCCGAAACGCCCGATTTCCTACGGGATTCTCGCTTGCCTGCCGTCGAGGGCAGTGAACCGGCCAACGCACAGAGAGCCCGCACGTCTGTCCTGAAAGCAACTCCGATGCATACGACCTCACCATTGAGCGGCCTTCGACTCAGCACGCACAACACCCTGCTTGCACTCGCAGGTGCGCTCCTCAGCGCAACCGCGGTCGAAGCGTCGTTCACGAGTTACACGTTCGTCGCCACGCCGATCACGGTGAGCGGGCAGAACCTTGTGCGCTACGAAGTCTTCGCGACCTTCAATGGCCCGACCGACACGGTGCTCAACGTGTTTAACTTCGCGCTTGTTTCGACGGCTGACCCCGACGGACATGCGGGCTTCTGGCACAAGGACAACAACGACGATGCGCCTGGCGTCCTCAGCCAAGCTGCGGGAACGTGGGCACCGCAACTCATCGGATCTGCCGTCAACAATCGACCCTACGACTCGTTTCTTTCGATCGGTTCAACGAGCGGCGCGACCAGCAGTTCATCGGCCGATCCCTCGTGGAGTTTCGGCGGCTCGGGCCTGCACACGGGTGACTCGCGCGGATGGTCGCGCGCGGATCTTGTGAACAACGGAACCATTGGATGGTTCAACGGTTCGCCGCCGAATCTGCAAGGCCGCGTTGGCGTGAACAGCAATGATGCGACAACCGTGCGAGTTGCACAAATCGTTCTTTCGCAAGGTCACGCGGCGCGCACATACTCACTGCGCACGGCGTGGAACAACGGCGCGGGCGGCGGCGTGCAGTTCTCCGATGGAACATTCACGCTTGTTTCCTGCACTCCGACAACGTGGTACCGCGATCTCGACGCCGATGGAATCGGCGTTGCTGCAGATGGAACGCTCGTGCAATGCGCGCAGCCCACGGGATACAGCGCGGCGGACGGTGACAACTGCCCGAATATTTCCAATCCTTCGCAAGCCGACTGCGACTCTGACGGCGTGGGCGACGCATGTCGTCTCGCTGCAGGTTCATCGGATCTCAACGGAAACGGCATCCCCGACGACTGCGCGAGTGAGTTTGTGGTTGGCGGTTCAGGCTACGCGTCGATTGCCGAGGCCATTGCGATCGCGCCCGATGGCACATTCATCGATGTTGCAGCGGGAATCTACGGACCCATCGATCTTTCGGGCCGCACACTTACACTCATTTCTCTCGATGGTCCAACCTCGGCAATCATCGATGGCGGCAACAGCGATCGGCCAATCACGATCACTTCGGCGGGCACAGAGCCTTCGGTGATCGAAGGCTTCACCATCCGGAATGGCCACGCCACATCGGGTGGCGGTGCGCTGATCGTCGATGCGACCGCGTACTTCTCCAATTGCGTTTGGACTGCGAATTCCGCAACCAACGACGGTGGCGCCGTGCGCATCGAGGGTGGTTCGAGCGTATTCCTCGACTGTACTTTCGCCGGGAACAATGCAACCAACGGCGGTGCGATGTCGATCGCTGCGGGCACGCGCGCAGGAACAACCACCATCGATGCGTGCACCATTTCAGACAACACCGCGAGTGAGCTCGGCGGCGCGCTCTACGTCACGGGTTCGATGGAGTTGCTTGGTTCGACAGTGGAATTCAACGTTGCGAACAGCGGAAGTGCAGGCGTCGACGTCCAAGATGCAATCAGCGCCACGATCTCTGACACGCAACTCTGCGCGAATGAACCGACGAATCTTCTCGGCGCGATCGCCGGAAGTAAGAATCGATTCGGACGCGACTGCAACGCGAATGGGCTTTGCGATCTTGATGAACTCAACAGCACAAACGATACCGACAACGATGGAACGCTCGATCGCTGCGAACGCGCGCTCGGTGATCTCAACCTTGATGGTGTCGTCAACAACTACGACCTCGCCGCAGTGCTCTTCTATTGGGGCACCGCAAATGCCGGCGGCGATGTGAATAGCGACGGCTCTGTGACGAGTACGGACCTTTCGATTTTGCTTTCAAATTGGGGCCCACTCGACTGATTTCATCGAGCGGGACACGCGAACACTTGCGTCAGCCGCGCCGACCTGCGACGCTCATTGCATGAACGCCCACGAGCCGACGCGCCGCGACGCACTTCGATCTCTCGCCTTTGCCGCGGCCGCACCCACGCTGTTTGCGCACGCGACAACTGCGCACGCCGCCACAGCCGCGACCGCGTCGACGACTGCCTCGCTGCCACTGCCACGACGCAGACCAACTTCACTCGCGCGTAACAGCACGTTGCAAGCGGGAATCGTCGGCTTCGGCGTTCGTGCGCGAGAGATCTACAACGGATTCCTCGACGACGACGCGCTCGAGATCATTTCGGTTGCTGATGTTGTTGATGCGCGCACCGCGGAAGGCGTGCGTCGCGTCAACGAACGGCGCAAGAGCG
>JBJOHQ010000401.1:0-4074 GCA_046047595.1 Planctomycetota bacterium
CGAACAGTTGGATCGCATCGACTTCGTCCCCGAAGAGGTCAATACGAATCGCGTATTGCTCGTACGCGGGATAAACCTCGATCACATCGCCGCGCACGCGAAAGTTTCCACGTGCAGGTGCCATCTCATTGCGCGCATATTGCATCGCATTGAGCCCGAGCAAAAACTGGCGGCGATCAAGCCGCATGCCGCGCTCAACGAACATCGTCTTGTTGCGATACTCGCTTGGACTTCCGAGGCCGTACAAGCACGAAACGCTGGCAACCACAATCACGTCGCGTCGCGAAAGCAAATGGCTCGTCGCCGCGAGACGCAAGCGGTCGAGATCGGCGTTGCGCGATGCGTCTTTCTCGATGTAGATGTCCCGCTGCGGGATGTACGCCTCGGGTTGGTAGTAGTCGTAGTAACTGACGAAGTAACTCACCGCGTTGCGCGGAAAGAGCTCCTTCATCTCTTCATAGAGTTGCGCCGCGAGGGTCTTGTTGTGCGAGATCAAGAGTGTCGGGCGATTCGTGCGCGCAATGACATTCGCCATCGTGAATGTCTTGCCGGTACCAGTTTCGCCGAGCAAGACTTGATGTCGATGTCCGCGACGGACGGCGTCGACAAGCTCTTCGATCGCTTGCGGTTGATCGCCCATCGGAGCGAACGGGCTCTCAAGCAAAAAGCACTCGGGAATCGAGCGATCGATCGCAGGCTTGTCGCGCGCAGCGTCCATAGAAGCAGGGAGGTTACGCGCTTTCACGCGCCGGCGACGAGTTCGCGGGTTGGCTTTCGCGCGAGTCGAACGATCGCGGGAGCGGCCGCGAGCAGTGCGACCACAACCACGATGGCGCCTCCGACCACAAGTGGCATCCACGGGATGATCCACGCAAGGCGAAGACCTGCAAAATCGCGGTAGAGCGCGACACCCATCCACGCAAGTGTGAGCCCGAGCGCGGTGCCCGAGACAAGCGCCGCGACCGACATCACGAGCGTTTCACCAAGCACCAATCCGACGAGTACGCGCGTTGATCCACCAACGGCGCGCAAGATGCCGAACTCACGCATGCGCGCGGAAATTCCCGCAGCAACCACGCTTCCTACACCGATCGCCGCCAGTGCCAACGCTGCGAGTGCCACGGCCGACGTGACGGCGAGCACGGTGCCGCCAATCTCTTCGACGAAGCCGCGAATCGCGCGGCCACTTGAGAAGACCGCGCCCGGTACGGCATCACTCACGGCCTCTGAAAGGACTTTTTCCTGTGCATCATCGAGTCCCGGCGCGAGGCGCAATTGCATGATGTAGGCATCGCGCGTGTCGAAATGCCGCTCGACCGCGGCGAAATCCATAAAGACACAACTCACGGCCTGCTCCATGTAGATCTGTCGCATGCCGAAAGTTTGCGTGGCGATGTCGAGTCCGGCCGCGGTCACAACACCAACGATTTCAAACGCTGCTTCATTCGCGCCCGAACCCAAGCGCAGTTTCGAACCGACACCGAGTCCGCGTGCGATGAGAAACTCTGGAGCGACCAAAATTGCGTCGCCACTTTCGAGTCGCGGAATCGCGGTTTCTGGCGAGCCTTCGAGCCAATCGAGGCGATTCATTTCGAGGAATGGTCGCGGCTCGAATCCAACGCAAACAACGTTTGTCGGCCCGAGCCCTTCGACGCCAAAGACCTGTTCACCTGCGATTTTCAGTGGCAAATAGCCGACTGGCAGCGCGTCGGCCACATTCGGCAATGCACGGATGCGCGCTTGTTCGTCCTTCGAAAGCCCCGATGTGCAGAAGACAAATCCATCGGCAAATCGCACACGTTCGCGCAGATCGCGAATGATCGCGTCACCGTTCGAGCGTGTCGACACGAGGATCGACACTGCGACCATCAGTGCGCCAGCAGTACAGCCGAGTCGCCACGGCATGCGCGCGATGCTTCCACCGAGGAGACCGCGCGGAAGCAGAAAGACGCGCTCGATGAGAGGGCTCAAAACTGCGGAAACAGCGAGCGTGGCGGGAATCGATAAGAGAAACCACGCGATGTGGAGAAGCGGGAGCCCTCCGAAGATGTAGAGCCAAAATCGCGTATCGCGCGAGGGAGGAAGTAGCCCGAGTGCCCAAATTCCAATCGCACCAACGGCCGCGATGGACGCGAGCACGATGGGACGGGCGCTCGGTTCGCGGGCGCGAATGGCGAGTGCTTCGAGTGGTGAGATACGTGCGGCGCGAAACGCGGGGAAGAGCGCGCCAAGAAGCCCCGCGCTGAGTGCACCGATGACGGCGAGAAGCGCCCCGCGTGGATCAAAGGCAACACCCGCGCTGAGAAAATCGCTGTAAACCCACGCGAGTATGGCGACGAGTCCAAGTCCGAGCGGCACACCAAGTGCGCCGCCTGCGATGCCGATGGCGCTACCAACCAACACTTGAGCGCCGAATAGTTGCTTGCGTGACGCGCCGATCGCGCGTGCGACACCCATTTCACGGAGTTCTTCGAGTACGGCGGTTGTCATTCCCGTCGCCACGATCGCCGCGCACGAGAGAAACGCGATCATCGTTGCGATGAGCGTCGAGAGTTCACTCGCAGCGACTTGCTTGTCGAGTCCAGTGCGCACGCGCTCTGCAGGCTCGACGAGCATCGGATCGCGCAGCAGTTTCGCGCGCTCTTCGCACCATGCCTCGGTCGCGGTCTCGTCCGAAAGTGCGACGGAGATACCCGTGAGTTTTCCGCTGCGTTTCGAGGCTTCGGCGAGTGTTGCGAGATCGATCTCGACAAGCGGACGCTGCAGCGCGCCAAGAATCGGCCGCTTGTAAATCCCAACGACTTCAACTTCGATCGGCTTGCCGAATCGAACAATGCGCAGGCGATCCCCTGGTTTCGCATCGAGTGATTTCGCCGTCTGTGGGTCGAGTACGACTTCGCCCGCGCGCGCCACGCGACGACCTTCTTCAATCTCAACTTCTCGAAAGAACGCGTCTTCGTCCGGCATGATGCCGCGCGCTTGGACAGTTGCACGAGCTGCGCGCGCCGACGCGCCAGTCGTACTTTGTTCTTCGTCGTCGCGCGGATGTTCGAGTGTGATGGACGCGAGAAGCCTTCCGGCCGCGCGTTCGACGCCGGGCCACGAGCGAACTTCGTCGAGAAGCGCAGCGTCGAACGGCTCTGCGTATCGATGGAGAACGCGCGCATCAGTTTCGCCCATCGCGCGCGCGATCGACGCTTCCAAACTCGCTTGCGCGGTGCGCATGCCGCTTGTCACGGCAACAACGAGGCTCGTCGCGAGCGCAACGGCCGCAACAAGCAGCGCGGTTCTACCCCGCCGACCGAGCAAGCTCCTGCGTGCGAATGGCCAGAGCGCCCGCATCGAGCCTCCTTCCTTCGCTGTCCGACGTGTGGAAACTTCCCGCAACGCGGCCGTCGCGAAGAACGATGACACGTTCGCAATTCGCAGCAGCTTCGGGTTCGTGCGTCACCATGAGAAGCAGCGTGTTTCGTTCGCGTGCAAGTCGCGAGAGCAACTCGAAGAGTCGCGCGGCTGCCGCGCTGTCGAGATTTCCCGTGGGTTCATCTGCCAGAATCACCGACGGCGCGAAGTAGAGAGCGCGCGCGATGGCAACGCGCTGTTGTTCGCCGCCCGAGAGTGCATCAGGTCGATGCAAAGCGCGGGCGCCGACGCCCAGTTCTTCGAGGAGTGCGCGTGCGCGCGGTTCAGCGTCTCGCCGCGCGACGCCATCGAGAAGTGCTGGCAACATCACGTTGTCGAGCGCAGACATCGAGGGCAACAGATTGAAGTGTTGGAAGACAACTCCAATCGTTTTGCGTCGATAGCGGGTGAGTTCCGCTTCGCTCAAGCGATCGACGCGCGCGCCCGCGACGGTGATCTCGCCCGACGTCGGACGATCGAGTCCGGCAACGAGATGCATCAACGTGCTCTTACCGCTGCCCGACGCGCCCATTACGGCGAAAAAGCCAGCACCCGCGATTTCGAGATCGACACCACGAAGCGCCTCGACCCGTCGCTTGGAGAGGTCGTAGGTCTTGGTGACACCGCGACAGGAAATGCTTGGCCGTGCGGCTTCCATAATCCGGCTTTCGT
>JBJOHQ010000402.1:0-2966 GCA_046047595.1 Planctomycetota bacterium
CGGCGGTGCCCGGGCTACCGACTTGTGAGCCGATCATGGGCGCGGCGACCGGGCCAAGGATTGGTTCGAGGTCTTTCGCGCTGATCGCGCCAGGGCGCAAGATCATCGGTCGCGCGCGAGAAAGGTCGAGCACCGTCGATTCGAGGCCGACTTCGCAAGCGCCGCCATCGAGAATCGGGAGATCGGGGACATCGGCGAACTCTTCGGCGACGTGCGCAGCGGTCGTTGGCGAGATGCGACCCGAGCGATTGGCGCTCGGCGCGGCGAGCGGATGTCCGAAGGCCGAGATCAACGCTTGCGCGACTGCGTGCGCGGGACTGCGCACGGCGACCGATGTGCGGCCGCCCACCGAAAGCGCCGAGATCGAGCTGCGGCGGTTGAAGATCATCGCAAGCGGGCCCGGCCAGAATGCCTCCGCGAGTTTGTCGGCGCGTTTATCCCAACCGATGACCGCTTCCTTCGCCATCGCGACGCCCGAAACGTGCGCGATGAGCGGATTGGTCGACGGCCGTCGCTTCATGCGATAGACCTCGGCGACTGCAGCCTCGCTGCGCGCGTCGCACGCGAGCCCGTAGACCGTCTCCGTCGGAAACGCGACGGGCAGCCCCCAACGGAGGCGCTCGGCGCACTTCGCGATGTTCTCAGGGGTCGGTTCGAGGATCACCGGCACGCGTGCAATCTAGCCGCTCGCGCGCGGGGGCCGTTATTCAGACGGCGGGGGCGGCGACTGTCGCCGGCCCCCGGGCGTCCTGTGCGTACGTCGGTCAACGCCGGCGACGACGGCAGAATCCGGCCGCCGCGAGCAGCGCCATCGCCGAAGGCGCGGGGACGGTGTAGGCGAAGTTGTCGATGATGAGATGGGCGCCGCCGCCTCCCACGTAAACGTTCGTACCTCCGGAGCTGCGAATGGTCAGCGTGTCGATCCCTTGGAAGTTCAAGTTCATCGCATAGAGGACACCAGCGCTGTTGAGCGTCACGGAGTAGCTGTAGAGCTGATTTCCGGCGAGCGACCCCGTGAATTGCACGAGCATGCCGGTCCGCCATGCGGCAGCGATGTCGGCCGCGACGAAGTCCCACGCCTCGCTTCGGCTGACCGTGAGTTGGTGGAAGCCATCGTAGGAAGTGGGAGTGAACATCGCGCGCGTGCCAGCGGCGATCGCCGTGAGATAGCCAGAGTTTGCGGTCCCGTTGTTGTGGTAGACGGTCCCGGAGCCTGGGGGGATGGGCTCACTGTCGCCTCCCGGCCAGTTCGTACCCCAGTTGAATCCTCTGTAGCCGTTGGAAACGGCGCCGATGTCGCCGAAATTGGGGTTGAGAACGGGCGTCGCCACATCCTCGAAGTCGATGATCTCGGCCGTTGCAAGCGAAGAAGCCAGCAACGGCAGGCAGCAGGTGGAAAGCATGATGCGGGATGCGATGCACATGGCGAGAGATCCTGTGAGGGGTGAGAGTTGAGATCGGTCGACGACCCAGTGAGGGGAAAGAGATGCTCGCGGCAGCTCTCTGCGCATCGGGTGCAAGAATTTCAGTAATCACTTTCCTTTGCAACGAAGTTGCAGTGGCTCGACTCCCTTCGGTGCGGAGTTCGTTCGAGACAGAACAGTCGCGCGCAATTGAGTGCACGGACTGTCGAATGCCACGAGCCTTGAAGAAACGAAGTGGGTGAAAGGTCGTGGTCAACGCGGCGCTGGAAGCGTCGCGGGACGGCGCGGAGCACCGGTCGCGAATCACACCTTGTTTCTTGCTGCCGCGCGCATCGACGTCATCTTCTTGCACTTCGATTCGCACTTGTCGCCGTCGCTTGGGACGATCGAGAAATCAGCGTCGCCGACGAACCACGCCGCCGGCAAGCGCAAAGAGCGCGAGCGCACTGGGCGTGGGGACGACTTCGATGACTCGAAACAGAACAGACGCGCTCGGTGCGCAACGGGGTTTCCCAATGGAAAGAGACTTCGCGCCGCTTCGAGAAGGATCGTTCCCTTGAGGCGAGAACGAGAAGGGCGCGGGCCGGTCGCTCCGCGGTCTTCGCTGCTCAACTCGTCCAAGCGCTGAGGATGATCTCACGTTCTGCGCCACGGGCTGAGCGACATGTCACTGCCCGATTCAGCGATGACCGACACGCGGTCGAACCTGTGCGGCGAACACCCCGGCGGGTTCACCGAACACGCGCGGTCCTCCCCGTTGATCTTCCACGGTGAACTTCTGCAGTGACCCTTCACGCGCAGCACTATCGCGTCGACATCAGTCCGACACCGTTCATGAAATACGGTCGGCAATCGGAGAATGGTTGGTTGCGGTGCCGTCCGCGGCGGAAGCTTAACTCTGTGGTGAATGCGGAGTCCGCGACATTCCGCCAAAACAGCTCGGCCCAACTGGCTCGCACCTCGAACTCGTTCTCACGGAGCGGGTTCAGCGCAGATCGAAGATCGGATGCGATCTCCGGAAGAATGTCTTGACTGAGTTCCGTGTCTGACACCGGAAACTGCATCCATGGCCGCCAAATGTCAGACAATTTTCTTGCGAGATCTTGCGTGAGCATCTCGACCACCGCTGAAGGCGTCTCAAACTCCGCCGCGATGGTATTGAGTTGGGACAGTACGGCGCTGCGCTGCATCTCGAGTTGTGCCTGCTCGCTCGGCAGCAGCGCGTCCTTGCCGCTCCAAAGATAACCGTAGACATCCCACGTGGCGCGATTGGCTGCCATGCGTCCACCGACGATGTCGTCGGGTGCGCTCATTCCGCTTATCAAGGTGCCTCCGACGTCGAACAACATGGCGTCCGCACTGCCTTCGACTCGCCAAATTTCTGGTTGCAATCTTCCGTCATCGTCGGGATTCATCACATCGATCAACCGACCTCGAATCTCGTCGGCGATTCGTTGGTTCCACGCTACGTTGAATGGCAACTTGTCTGCGACGGTTTCAAGGCGTTCTTCCAATCTCGCAAGGACCTCAGGAGGCAGTCGA
>JBJOHQ010000403.1:0-6686 GCA_046047595.1 Planctomycetota bacterium
GCGTCGAGGTGCTGTCCTTGTGCCTGCTTCCGCCACTCGTGCAGTGGAGTATGCGCCCCTCATGCGGCCCGCATGCCCCCCTCATGCAGCACCGCAGCACCCCAACGCAGCCGTCACCGCACGCGCTGCGTTCGGCCCGTCGATGCGGGTGCACCTTGTGCATCCGCGCGCTGAATTCACGGCCCTCGAGAGCACAGTTTGAAGCGCAAGAATCCCTATACTCCGCGATTCACCGCGTCCGGAGATCGGGCTCGGACGAAGCCCCTTGACCGGGACGCCTGCGCCCCTGAAGCCGTTGGACGGCAGCAGGGCAAATCCGGAGAAAAACCTTGTCGACCGAATCGACTTCCGTCACCCCCGCCCATGCTGCTTCGAGCGCTTCGTTTCTCGAGCGACACTACCACCTGCTTCGACGCCTGCACTCGTTGAGCGGGATCTTTCCGATCGGGCTCTTCCTGATCCCCCACCTCACGACCAACTCGTCCATCGTGTGGGGCGACGTTCTCAACGCAAAGAAGTACGCCGACTATGCGTCGATGGACGCTTCCGGCGCCGGCATCGCGACCTTTCAGCACGAAGTCGACTTCATCCACAATCTGCCTGCGCTGATCTTCGTTGAGATCTTCGTGCTCTGGCTTCCGATCGCGTACCACGCCATCTTGGGCGTCTACTTCGCACGATCTGGAAAGTCGAATACCCAGCGTTACGCCTATCAAGGCAACTGGCGTTACAGCGCGCAGCGCATCACCGGTTACATCGGTGTCCTCTTCATCTTCATGCACATCTCAAGCCTCCGCTGGGGCTGGACGTACGGCGGAATCATGCCGTCTTTTGATCCGCATGCCGCGGCAAGCACGACAGCGATCCACATGCAGGGCGGCATCTTCCCGTACTTCAATGCGCTCTTCTATGCGGTGTGCGTCTCAGCGCTCATCTTCCACTTTGCGAACGGCCTCTGGACCGCCGCAATCACGTGGGGCCTCACGATCAGCCGACAAGCACAAGAGCGCTGGGGTTATGTCTGCGCCGTCATGGGTTTCTCACTTTGGGGTGCGGGAATGACCGCGGTCGTCGGCTTCACCAACCTCGACGTGAAGAAGGCGGAACAGGTCGAAGCTCAAATCCAAGCGGCAAGCGCTGACGCCCACTCAAATTTAGACAGCGGGACAGACGCACCACGAGGCGTCATCTTCGATCTGAATGTCGGTCAAAGCGGATCGTGATTTCAAACCCAACTCGAGCTTCCGCGAGTTTCGCGCGATGCTCGTCCTCCCGTACGACAGAGTCTTTTCCTCCAACATCCGGCGAGTCCATTCGTTCTCACCCTGCACGAATCTCACTCGCTCGATTGAACCGCGATAAGAATTCGGATTCCCAACATGGCAGCACACACCAAGCGTCGCGTGATCGTTGTCGGTGGAGGCCTCGCAGGTCTCTCCGCAGCCATGCGCATTGCAGAGGCCGGCGTGAGCGTCGATCTCTTCTCCATCGTTCCCGTGAAGCGCTCGCACTCGGTCTGCGCTCAGGGCGGCATCAACGCCTGCAATGAGATCGCGCGCCAGCAGGGTTACTCGGAGTACGAGCACTTCGACGAGTCGATTTACGGCGGTGACTTCCTCGCGCACCAACCACCGGTCTACGAGATGGCGCACTGGGCGCCGAAGATCATCGACCTCCTCGACCGCATGGGCGTGCCGTTCAACCGCACGCTCGAAGGTCAACGCGATCTGCGCCTCTTCGGCGGCTCGCTCTACAAGCGAACGCACTTCGCTGGCGCCACAACAGGCCAGCAGTTGATCTACGCCTTCGATGAGCAGGTTCGTCGCTTTGAGAGCGAAGGCAAAATCACGAAGTATGAGCACTGGGAATTCCTGCGTCCGATCCTCGATGCCAACGGCGTCTGCCAAGGCATCGTTGCGCAAGACCTTCGCTCGATGACGATCCGCGCGTTCCGTGCAGACGCTGTCGTGATGGCGACCGGCGGCAACGGCCTCGTGTTCGGCAAGAGTACGAACTCCGTCATGTGCACCGGCGGCGCTGCAAGTCGCTGCTACCAACTCGGCGCATGGTACGCGAACGGTGAGTTCATCCAAGTGCACCCAACCTCGATCCCCGGCGCCGACAAGTTGCGACTGATGAGCGAGTCGGCACGCGGTGAAGGTGGGCGCGTTTGGGTGCCGCGTAAGAAGGGCGACAACCGCGATCCGCGGCAGATTCCCGAAGCGGAGCGCTACTACTTCCTTGAAGAGCGCTATCCGAAGTACGGCAACATCGTGCCTCGCGACATTGCCACGCGCGAGATCTTCGAAATCTGCGTGAAGGACGGCCTCGGCGTCGGTGGCGGCAACATGGTCTATCTCGACCTGACCCACCTCGGACGCGAGTACATGGAGCGGAAGCTCGGCGGCATCATCGAGATCTACCGGAAGTTCGTCGGCGAGGATCCAGCCGAGGTGCCGATGAAGATCTTCCCAGGCGTCCACTACTCGATGGGTGGCTTGTGGACGACGTACTCAGCGAAGCCAGATGGTAAGGGGATGATCTACGGCGCGCCGAACTCGATGGTCACCAACATCGAAGGCCTCTACGCCTTCGGTGAAGCGAACTACCAGTATCACGGTGCGAATCGCCTCGGCGCAAACGCGCTGCTCTCGTGCATTTTCGACGGCCTCTTCTGCGGTGCTGGCGTTGCGAATTACGCACGCGATCGCAAGTCAGGTGCTGCGGAAGCGGACGCGTCGCTCTTCTCGAACGCCGAGAAACTCGAAGGCGATAAGCAGCAGCGACTCGTCGATTCGAAGGGCTCAGAGAATCCCTACGTCATCGCCAAGGAGATGGGCGATGAGATGACTGCAGCGAGCACCGTCGTCAAGGACGCAGCTCGACTGATGCAGGCGCGCGTCAAGCTCGCGGAACTCCGTGATCGGTTCAAGCGGATGTCGCTCTCCGATACGGGGCTCTGGACCAACCAGAATCTCTCGTTCGCACGCGCGACCCATGACATGCTGATCCTCGCGGAGGCGCTCATCGAAGGCGGCCTCGAGCGCAAGGAATCGCGCGGAAGCCACTTCCGTACCGATTACCCGCAACGCGATGACGCGAATTTCATGAAGACCACCGTCGCGAAGTTCGACGCTGAGAGCTCGCGGCCTTCCATCTCGTTCGAAGCCTATGACCTCCCGCTCGTGCAGCCTCGCGCCCGCACGTACGGCAAGGTCAGCAGCTGACGACGACGCGAACGATTTTGTCGCGGTGCGCGCGAACAAACCTGCGAAACATAATCTGCGAAACGAAACCCGCGCAACGAGATCCCGCAACGAAACCCACGTAAGTCACCAACGGCCCAGAGCGCACGCGCGTTCTGGGCCGTTTTCGTAAGAACTCTGCGGAACGAAAGACGCGTCGCGCCTCGCACGCAAACCAAGCGCTTCAGTTTGCGCCGATGCGATACACGTTGAAGAGCGAGAGTACGAGTGCGACGGCAGTCATCGCAAGGAACGGCCACGCGCGAAGTCTCGGGCCAGCCAAACTCGCTGCGGCAACCAGCGCGAGCACCAACACAGGCGGCTGGATGTAGCGCTCGAAGCACTGCGTATTCGTGGTCTGTGCAACAGTCATCCCGAGCAGAGCGAGCAGCGCGTAGAGCCCGAGTCCACGGCTTTCGTGCGCAGTGGTGCGCGACCACAATCGCAAGTACGCACCGAGAACCGCTGCACCGAGCCCCGCGAGCGGCACGATGAGAATCGAACGTTCGAAGGGTGCCGGCAATTTGCTTGCGACGGTCCAAAGGATGCCACCGAAGCGGACGTGCACGACGTAACTCGAAGGTAGCGCGCACGCGACAATCGCCGCGAGTGCTGCTAGGAGCATCATGCGCGGCGAGAAGAGTTCGCGGAGAAATCCAGGAATCCCGATGAAGACCGGCGTTGCCCACACTGCAACGACCGCAAGCACATAGATCGGCGTGACGGGATTTGCTCCGCCGCCGTGGTACTGCTGAAAGGTGGGCGGAACGAGTCCACCCCAGAGTTTGACGAAGATGGCGACGACGATGAGCGAGGGCAGCAATGCGAGCGCTGCGACCGCCAGCTCGGATGCGCGCGGCGCGCGACGTTCGGCGCACGCGCGCGCCACAACCGCAGCACCAGGAAATGCCGCGGCGTACGCCAAGATCTGACGCACGCACACTCCGAGTACCGCCACGAGTGATGCGAGAACCCCGCAACGAACGGCATACGGCGTGCGCGCGGCTGCAATCGGCGCCGCTGCGAGAAACGCGCCGAAGAGCGCGATTGACGCGAGGTTGTCGGTCGTCATCCACACCGACGAACTCAGCACATAGGGCGAGACACCAAGCAGGCATCCCGCCGCGATGCCGACAAGCACGCCGCTGAGTCGCCCGATGTACCCCGCGACCATCGCGACAAACACGACACCGAAGAGCGCGTTCACAACCGACAGGAGGACCCCCTCAACACCCGCGCGCACCGCGACGGCCATCAGGAGGTGGTATCCGGGCGTCGTTGCAGAGTTGTAGTCCGAAACGGTTGGTGTCGGCAGCGTGCGCGCGAACTCAAAGATGACTGGGAGGTGGTAGTCACGCTGATCGAACCACTCGCTGGTACCCGTGATTCCCGCAAGAATCGCGATGAGTGCAAGTCCAAGGTGGACACCCGCCGCACAACCCGCGGCAATCCAACCATCGCGCGATGCTCCCGGCGCACGACCCATCATGACGTCGGAGCCCCTTGCTGCAGGAACACCGAGTTGAGGATGGCGCCTGCTTGCGGCGCAAAGAGCACAACCCCGAGCAATCCGAGGAAGCAAAGAATCGAGGAGAGGACAACAGGATCACTTCGCAGCGCATCGAGCGGACTATCCGAACTGCCCTCGTTTGCGCGTCGCCAGAAGCGATGAATGGCAACGAGCACGAACGGCGTCAGCAGCGCGAGTCCTGTCGCGCGCGGACCAAACAGCGTCCACGCGTGATCGCTGAGCGCATAGGAGAGATACATCGACACCGTCATGACCGCCGAAAGCCCGAGAAGCCACTGCAATTCTTCGCGCCCACGATAGCCCGCAGGCGACTTCCACTGACTTCCCGCCCGCTCTGCGCTCACGAGGTCACACATCCGCTTGATGAAGCCGAGGTAGAGACAAAGGAAGAAGACGCAGAGGACGAGCCACACGCTGATTGGCACCACAATCGCGATCGCGCCTGCAGCCGCGCGAAGACCAAAGCCAGTGGCGATCGTGGCAACATCGACGAGTGGAACGCGCTTGAGTCCGCCGTTGTACGCCAGTTGCAACACGGCATACAGCGCAACCGCGAGGACGAGCGTCGACGAAACCAACCCCGCCAAGGCGAACGCGAGCGCAATCAGCACCACACCAATCGCGATCGCCGTCGTTGGCGAGATCCGCCCTGCCGCGACCGGTCTGCGGCACTTCACTGGATGCTGACGATCCTTCTCCGCGTCCATCGCGTCGTTCACGCAATAGAAGCCGCTCGCCACCAAACAAAATGCCGCGAATGCGAGACCCGCGGCGATTGCCTTCTCGACGATCGCCTCGGTCGTTTGCGTTCGCACGGCGTTGGCGGCCCAAAAGATGAACGCCAAGAGCACGAAGCTGTTCTTGGTCCAGTCGCCTGGTCGCGCGAGTTTGAGGATGTCCCTGGGGGCCGCCATAGTTCGGATCTTTCGGTGGGTTTCTATCGGCGCTTTCGCGGGTGCCTCCACAGACGCACGGCGAATCCGAGCGAGTTCTCTCGCGAAAGTTCCCGCTCTTCGCCCGCCCGAGTCGGTCCCAGGCGCTGCCCCGTCCACTATCATCCCACTCCGCCCTTTCGGCCCCTACCACCATGGTTTCTGACACCGCCGCCCACGCTCCTTCAAAGGTCTCCTCCGCCCCCGGTAACCGCTCGGTCAAGTTCCGAGTGAAGCGGCAAGACAACCCGGGTGAGGCGCCTCGCTGGGAAGAGTTCGTGGTGGACGTCGAGCCGGGCGCGAATGTCATCGCCTGCCTCCAACAGATCGCTCGCATGGCGAAGACGGCCGACGGCCGCGCGACCACGCCGGTCTGCTACGACTCAGGCTGCCTCGAAGAAGTGTGCGGTTCATGCGCCATGGTCATCAACGGCAAGGTGCGCCCGTCCTGCTCCGCGCTCGTCGACAAGGTCGTCGCTGAAGACGGAACGATCACGCTTGAGCCGATGTCGAAATTCCCTGTCATCCGCGATCTCGCGGTGGACCGCTCGCGCGCGTTCCACAATCTCGCCCGCGTGAAGGCCTGGGTTCCAGTTGACGGCACCTATCACCTCGGCGCGGGTCCGAAGGACACGCCAGAGAATCAAGAGATGCGCTACACGCTCTCGACCTGCATGACCTGCGCGTGCTGCCTCGAAGCATGCCCGCAGTTCAACCTCGAAGAGAACGCGGACAAGTGGGACTCGGAGTTCGTCGGCGCGCATGCGATTTCGCAAGCTCGACTCTTCAACACGCACCCGACGGGTGCGACGCTCGCCTCCGAGCGCCTCGATGTCTTGATGGCAAAGGGCGGCGTCAACGACTGCGGCAACGCGCAGAACTGCGTGAAGGTCTGCCCGAAGGAAATCCCGCTCACCGAGTCGATCGCTGCCATGGGCCGCGCCGTCACCGTGCACAGCGTGAAGAAGTTCTTTGCAG
>JBJOHQ010000404.1:0-9324 GCA_046047595.1 Planctomycetota bacterium
GCGGCAATCGGTGCGAAGTACGCGGCGAGCGCCTTGTCCTTCGACTGCTTCGCCATCGCCTGCGCCCAATACATCGTGAGGTAGAAGTGGCTGCCACGGTTGTCGAGATCGCCAACCTTGCGCGCTGGGCCCTTGTTGTTCGCGAGATAGAGGCCGATCGCCTCGTCGATCGCATCAGCAAGCACCTGCGCCTTCGCGTGACCGGTCGTCGATGCGATGTGCTCGAAGCTCGCGCCGAGCGCTTGGAATTCGCCAAGCGAATCCCAACGGAGGGAACTCTCCGCAACGAACTGTTGCACATGCTTGGGGGCAGAACCACCAGCGCCCGTCTCGAAGAGTCCGCCGCCATTCATGAGCGGTACGATCGAGAGCATCTTCGCGCTCGTTCCGAGTTCGAGAATCGGGAAGAGGTCGGTGAGATAATCGCGCAACACGTTGCCCGTCACCGAGATCGTGTCGAGCCCCTGCTTCATCCGCTCGCACGAGAAACGGCACGCGGCCGCGGGTTCCTTGATCGAGATCTCGAGGCCCGCGACGTCATGGTCCTTGAGGTACGCGTGTACCTTCTTGAGAAGTTCGCGGTCATGCGGACGCTTCTCGTCGAGCCAGAAGCACGCCGGCGTCTTCGAAAGCCGCGCGCGCGTGACGGCGAGTTTCACCCAGTCCTTGATCGCTGGATCCTTCGTTTGGCACGCGCGCCAGATGTCGCCCGCTTCAACCGTGTGTTGAAGGAGCACCGCGCCCGACGCATCGACGACGCGCACGGTGCCGGCAGCCTTTATCTCAAACGTTTTGTCGTGCGAGCCGTATTCCTCGGCCTTTTGCGCCATCAAACCAACGTTCGGCACCGAGCCCATCGTCTTCGGATCGAATGCACCATTCGTGCGGCAGAAGTCGACGACCGATTGATACACGCCCGCGTACGAGCGATCGGGAATGACCGCCATCGCGTCTTGCGTCTTACCA
The DNA here is from genome assembly GCA_046047595.1 of Planctomycetota bacterium. GTDB lineage: Bacteria > Planctomycetota > Phycisphaerae > Phycisphaerales > SM1A02 > QWPT01. The sequence goes on from JBJOHQ010000404.1 coordinate 967, forward strand.
GCGGCGTTCCACATCTTGCCGCCTTCGCGAATCATCGCAGGCATCGAGGCGTCGACGATGACATCGCTCGGAACATGCAGATTCGTGATGCCCTTGTCGCTGTCGACCATCGCGATTGCCGGGCCGTTCGCAAGCGCGGCCTTGATGTCGGCCTCGATCGCCGCGCGCTCGGCTTCCGGAAGCGCCGCGATCTTCGCAACGAGATCGCCAAAGCCGTTGTTGACATCGACGCCGACCTTCGCGAGTGCTGCTCCGTGCTTCTCAAAAACTGGCTTGAAGAACGCCTTCACGGCGTGCCCGAAGATGATCGGGTCGGAAACCTTCATCATCGTCGCCTTCATGTGGAGCGACCAAAGCACGCCCTTCGCCTTCGCCTCAGCGATGGTCGATTCGAGGAATGCGACGAGCGCCTTCCGCGACATGAACGTGCCATCGAGAATTTCACCCGCCGAGAGTTTGAGGCCATCCTTGAGGACGGTCGTCGCGCCGTCGGCGCCAACGAACTCGATGCGCGCAGTGGTTGCCGCAGGAATCGTGACCGACTGCTCGTTTGCGAAGAAGTCGCCACTCGACATCGAGGCAACCGAGGCCTTTGAATCGGTCGCCCACGCGCCCATCTTGTGTGGGTTCGCGCGCGCGTAATCCTTCACCGACTTCGTCGAACGACGATCGGAATTTCCCTCGCGGATGACGGGGTTCACCGCACTGCCCATCACCTTCGCGTAGCGGGCGCGCGCATCCTTCTCCGCGTCGGTCTTTGGTTCATCGACAAAGTCGGGCAGGTCGTAGCCCTGCGATTGCAGTTCCTTGATCGCGGCCTTCATCTGCGGAACCGAAGCCGAGATGTTGGGGAGTTTGATGATGTTCGCCTCGGGCTTGAGGCAGAGCGCACCAAGTTCAGCGAGGTGGTCGCCGATGCGTTGTTCGGGCTTCAGCCGCTCAGGGAATGCCGCGATGATGCGGCCAGAGAGCGAGATGTCGCGCGTTTCGACCGCGATCCCCGCGGGCTTCGCGAACATGCGGATCATGGGGAGGAACGAGTACGTCGCCAACATTGGCGCTTCGTCGGTGTGCGTGTAGATGATCGTGGGAGTAGCGGACATCGTTCGTACCTCTCAGCGCCCGAAAGGGCGTTTGGCAATGAATGCAAAGCGCGGCCATCTGAAGAGCCGTCGCATGTATGCCCCGCGGGTGGCGGGGCGAAGAGTGTACGACAACCGCGCGGCTCTGAAAACGCTCGTACACTCGGGCTTATGGCCACTTCCAACGCTCAAACCCCGTCATCAAACGCATCGTCTGAAGCCCACGCAGCAGTCTCAAACGCCATCGCCTCGTACGAATCGGGCCCAGCGAAACTCCGCACGGCATGCGCGGGGCTCACCGACGCGCAACTCAACACGCGGATCGGGCCTGGCGAGTGGAGCATCATGGAGAACGCCGTGCACCTCCTTGATAGCGACCTCGCCTCGACGCACCGCAAGCGCCGCATCGTTGCCGAAGAGAACCCCCTGCTCATCGCGTACGACGAGAACGCGTTCATCGCGCGATTGCCTTCCGCGCAGGCGAACCTGGCCGAAGTCCTCGACGTCTTTGAAGCGAATCGCCGCTTCACCGCGCGTTGGCTGCGCACGCTGCCATTTGAAGCGTTCGCGCGCACCGGCGTCCACACGCAACGCGGCAAGGTGACACTGCTTCAAATCGTCGAGATCTACGCGAACCACGTCGATCACCATCTCAAGTTCGTGATGGAGAAGCGGCGCAATCTCGGCGTGTGACGGCGTGTTCGTCGCCGTGTTCGTCGCCGTGTTCGTCGCCGTGTTCGTCCGCGAGCGCGTGCCATCAACGCGCGATCACGCGCCCCATCGGGCAAGCAGCACCGCCAAGTCAGCCGCACCCACCGAGCCGTCGTAGTTCAAGTCTGCGCTCGCGAGCGCAGTACCCCACGCGCCCAAGAGGATTGCGAGATCGCCCGCATCGACCGCACCATCGCCGTTGATATCAGGCGATGCAGGTGGCGGGCAGAGATCGGGATAGCCGTCTTGGTCGTTGTCGGTGCAATCGGTTCCTGCGCCGTTCCACGGAAGGGCGAGGACCGCTGCATCGATGTCGGTGACCAACACACAGCCGCCGTAGGCGCAGGTTGAGCCGAGGGTGCGCACACAATCTGCCCACGATGTCTGCGCGCAACCTGCGTCGGGAATCGACAATCCACGGCAGAGTTCACCGACGAATGCCTCCGCGAGCATGCGCTGTGCGTGTGGCGCCAAGTGCGCCGCGTCGTAGAGATACGGCCGACGCTCCAACCAGCGGTACTCCTCCGCGACGATGCGCGGCAGATTCAACGCGAGCACATTCGCATCTTCGAGCGCAATTTCATGCGCAACCACGGGCATGAGATCCAAGATCGGAAAGCCATCCGCAGGTCCGCTGCGTAGATCGCTCGCGAGAATGATCGGGAAATTCGGATCTCCCGTTTCCGTACGGATCCATGCAACGGTCTGCAGCACGCGCGATCGCCACTCTTCGATGCCGATTCCGTACGCAGCATCATTTGCGCCAAAGTGGAGCACTGCAATACTTGGATCCATCGCACGCAGAAACGGGCCACTTTGCGCGTGTTCGCCGAGCACATCCTGAAGTCGCATCCCACCACGCGCGAACGACTGAACAACGACTCCGTGATGTGCACTCAGGCTTCGAAATCGAATGCCGGCGACTTCCGTGCCGAGCGGCTTGCCGAATTTTTTGTCCTGCGATTTTCCGCCGCCACTCCCGCCCTTTCCGCCGCTCGTTCCGCCATTCGTTCCGTTCTTCGCCGCATCGTTGCTCGGACTCGCACCACTGAGGTTGAGTTGCACATGCCGCTTTCCGCCGAAGGAGAGCGCCGGCGTTTCAAGCCAGTGAAAACTCCCAGCAGGCGCCTTCGCTGGCACGGAGAGCACCCCACTCTGCACCGCAGCGGGACCAGCTCCAGCAATGCTGCTGTCGCTTGGCGTGTTCGACCATTGCACGGCCGTCGGGCTGCTACTCCCGATCGCGAGAATCTCGCCGACAAACGGCCCTTGCGCATCGAACCATGGACCGTCGATCAAGACCGGATCGGCGACGGCAGATGCGTCGTGCAGCAGCATGACACGAAAGGCACCAAGCGCGGTTCCATCATCTGCGAGGAGTCGTCGAACGACAACGCCTGGCAAGAGCGATGTACTCGCGATGCCCGTTGGCAAACTTGCGGCACTCGTCGTACTGGAAGCGAGCCAATGCGGCGTTCCTTGCATGCCCACATTCGTGAAGAGCATGGATTCACCCGCAGGCCCGAAGACCTTCGCGAAGCGCGCGTTCAAGTGCGGAAGGTAGAGCGAGCCAAATCCTCCCGGCATCGTTTCCTGCGAATCACCAAGGATGAGCACGCGAACAATCGACTCATCCGATGATTGAAAGAGTGCGCGGAATCGCTCGGGCGTTTGAGCACTCACGCGAGGCACCGCAAGAAACGGTGGATTCTCATCGCCGCGAGCGACGTTCGCCCCCACCCCGATCGTCACCGCACCGATCGCGACTGCGGCGCTCACTGCAGTTGCCGCACGATGCCGCACCCAACGCACGAAACAGCCGCGCCCGCGCTGAGCCTGACCGACGTCATGTGCGACGTCATGCGCGACGTCATGTGCGACGTCGGAACCGAGATCTGGGAAACACCGCGTGTTCACTACCGAAACATAGCCTCGACCGCGACATGCGCAATCAGATTGTTTCGCAACCGACGAATGCGCGCTCCAAGTTGTTCGATAGCCGGGCTGATCGGTACAGACCGTCTCATCGGCCCGAACAGAACCACCCACGCCGTCGAGCGCCCGCGTTTATCGCGCCCATTCTTACCGCGTCCAAGTCCAACGCGCCCACGTTCACCGCGCTCGACGCCGTCCATCGTCGCGGCGAACCGTGACGCGACGTCCGCGCAGCGTCGCGCCCTTCAGCGCTTCGATGACGCGCTCCGCATCGCGTTCAGGGAGTTCGACGATCGAGAATCCATCCGCGATTTCGATCGCGCCGATGCCGCGTGGATTGACATTCGCCTCGTTCGCGATCGCACCGACCAAGTCGGCAGGACGCATGCCCATGCGACGACCAGCCGCGATGTACACGCGCACGAGGTCGGCTTCGTGGCGTTCGCCGCCGCGTGGTTGTCGCGGCGCACGCGGACCGCGCGCGTCGAAATCACCACCGAAACCTGCGCCATGCCCGCCGCCATGCCCGCCACCACCCGCAGGCATCTCGCGTTCGCCGCGCGGATAGCCACGCCCTTCGTTTGAACGCGTGTAGACCGGCCGCTCCTCGACTGGAATATCACGATTCGACGGGCCGCGCCGCGCGCCATCATCGAATCGACGCCCCGCCGGCGCCGATTGTTTCGGCCGCGAGAAACTCTCGTAGGACGGAATGTGGAGATCGTCCTCATCCGCCGCGTTTCCGGCCGATGCCTCGTGAGCGATCTTCACCGCCGCCGCCGCAACGTCCATCAAATCAAACTCGCTCGCGAGCGACTCAACCACCGTGCGGAACCCATCGAGTTCGCTTGAATCCGGCGCGTCGCCGGCCTCACGCGCGTCGGCCGCCGCCGCGAGCACTTCGCGCAGCGCGCCCTTCGTGAGATCCAAACGGTGCGCCTTGATGTCGTGCGCGGTCGGAACGACGCCAATCTCAATCTTCGATTTCGTGATCCACTCGATGTTGCGCACGAGTCGATGTTCGCGCGGTTCAGCGAGCGTAATCGCAACGCCTTCACGGCCCGCACGGCCAGTTCGACCGATTCGGTGCGTGTACGCCTCTGGCGAACTCGGCACATCGAAATTCACGACGTGCGAAATGTGTTCAATGTCGATGCCACGCGCGGCAACGTCGGTTGCGACGAGAAGATCGACCGATGCCGCGCGCGCTTTCTTCATCACGCGATCACGCTCGGCCTGCGTCATACCGCCGTGCAATGCTTCGACCGAATAGCCGCGACCAACCAGTCGTTCCGCGAGTTCCGCGACTTCGAGTCGTGTGCGGCAGAAGACGATCGCGAGTGTGGGAGCTTCGATATCGAGAACGCGTCCAAGTGCCGCGATTTTGTGGGCGCGCGGCACGATGTAACACGTCTGACGCACCTTCGGCGCAGTTCCCGTCGCCGTCGGGTCGCGCGGAATCAGCACGCGCTCAGGTTCACGCAGATGCCGTTCCGCAATACCCGCGATGCGCGGTGGAAGCGTTGCGGAGAAGAGCGCGGTTTGCCGCGTTTCGGGCAGCGCTTCGAGGATGAGTTCGAGATCTTCCGCGAAGCCCATGTCGAGCATTTCGTCGGCTTCATCGAGGACGACCGACATGACGCCCGCAAGTTGAATCGTCTCACGACGCATGTGATCGAGAATGCGACCAGGCGTTGCGACAACGACGTGTACGCCGCGACGAAGCGCAATGATCTGTCGTCGGAAATCTTGACCGCCGTAGATCGGCGCGACGGAGATTCCCAATCCACGCCCGTAGCGGTGGAACGCTTCGGACACCTGCATCGCGAGTTCGCGCGTCGGAACGAGCACGAGCACCAACGGTTGACCTGGCTCTGGCTTTTTGCCCGCGACACGCTGCAAGAGCGGCAAGGCGAACGCCGCCGTCTTTCCGGTGCCCGTTGCGGCTTGCCCGAGAAGATCGCGACCACCGAGAAGCGGTCCAGCCGCCGCCCGTTGAATCGGCGTCGGCTCCTCGTAACCGAGGGTTGCGAGTTCGGCGAGAATTTCGGGGCCAAACCCAAGTGCTTCAAAGTTGTCCGACATAGGTGTCCTTCATCCGCACAGGGTACAGGTTCTGCGCATCGCGCGTGCAACTCAAGCAATGCGCAGAAGCACGGACCCTCGGTGACGAGTCCGCGAAGTCGGCGTCGCCATGTGCGGTGGTGGTGCGGAGCGTGTTTCACCGCGATTTGCCTTCACGCGGCACTTCCCCGATGCTGCGCCGTTTCAACTCTCGCACCTTCGATGAAATCCGCGCGCACTTCTCCTTCTTCAAGAGCGAACGCCGAACGCAACGAGCGTCGTCGCATCGCGGTGGTGGCAACCGTGCCCTACACCGTCAACATGTTTCTCGTACCGCATCTCGCAGCACTCGCGCGACGACACGATGTGACGATTCTCGCGAACGGTCGCGTCGACGAGATTGCGCCAGTCTTGCGTGAGCGTTGCGACTTTATTCAAATCGGTATCGCGCGCGAAATCGCGCCACTCACAGATCTCCGCACACTTGCAGAATTGCGCCAGCACTTTCAAGTTGGTGCGTTCGACCTCGTCCTCTCGATGACGCCAAAGGCTGGGCTTCTCGCGATGGTCACATCGCGCATCGTCGGCGTGCCTGCGCGTGTGCACTGGTTCACAGGTCAAGTGTGGGCCACGCGTCGTGGGCTTGCGCGACGCGCACTCAAACTGCTCGATGGCGTCACCGCGAACTGCGCCACACATCTCCTCTCCGATAGTCCGTCGCAGCGTGCATTTCTCGATGAAGAAGGCGTGATTGCTGCTGCGCGCGTTGAGGTTCTTGCCGACGGTTCAGCGTGCGGCGTCGACGCGCGACGCTTCAAACCCGACCGCGCGGCGCGCAACGCGATTCGTCGGCAATTGCGTATTCCCGATGATGCCTTCGTCGCGTTGTTCGTCGGACGACTCAATCGCGACAAGGGCATTCCTGAACTCGCTGAGGCTTTCGCGCGGATCGCAGCCGCGCATCCGTCGATGCATCTCGTGCTCGCAGGCCCAGACGAAGGCGAGATGGTCGCGCGTACGAGGTCGACGCTTGCTCCGTTCGAAGGACGCGTTCATCGCACGGGTTTCGTATCGAATCCCGAAGCTTACATGGCGGCTGCCGATCTCTTCGTTTTGCCGAGTCATCGCGAGAGTTTCGGGCTCTCCGTGATTGAAGCGGCGGCGTGCGGAATTCCCGCTGTTGGCTGCGCGATCTACGGATTGTCTGATGCGATCGTCGACGGCGAAACTGGACTTCTCGTTCCGAAGGCCGATGCAAGCGCGCTTGCGAGTGCGATCGCGAGGTTCGCCGAAGATTCCGCGTTGCGCACGCGCCTCGGCACGAATGCTCGCGCGCGCGTCTTGGCGAAGTTCTCGCAAGATCGCCTCGTCGACGCGTTTCTCTCGTCGATCGAACGTTCGTTACACTCGCAAACGTCATGCTGAGCGATCGGACTCAAGCACCGCACGCCGTAGTCACGGGGGCCTCAGGCTACCTCGGTCGGCATCTCGTGGCGGCACTTGAAGCGCGAGGCTGGCGCGTCACCCGTTGCCTTCGCGATGCGCGTGGCGCGCCGAATGCGGTATCGGTACCGGATCTCGACGAACGCTCGCTTGCCGAGATCCCCTGGCCCGCCGACACCGTGTTTCACTTGGCAGGACTCGCGCATCGCTTCCCACCCAACGTCCCGAGCGACGCGGAGTTCGAACGCGTGAATGCGCACGGAGCGGGCGTGGTTGCTCGAGCCGCCAAAGGCCGTGCGGGGCGTTTCGTTTTCGCGAGTTCGATCGCGGCGATCGGCGTGCGTGGTGAGCTGCCGTGCACCGCATACGGCCGAAGTAAGTTGCAGGGTGAACACGCGGTAAAGGACGCGCTTGCTGGCTCAACCACCGACGCGGTGGTCCTTCGTTTCCCCGCGATTTATGGCTTCGGTGCGCCGGGTGCGGTGTCACAGCTCGCGCGCTGGATTCTGCGCGGACGACCGCTCCCCTCCTGCGCGCGAACGACGCGCCGCAGCATGATCGCGATTGAGAACGCGGTTGATGCGTGTGTGTTGGCAGCCGAAAGTGCGCGGCTCGCAGGAAGAACTGCAGTTCCAACAGATCGCGAAACACTCAGCGTGCTTGACGCAGCGACGACGATTGCACGTGGCGGCGGCACGCGGGTCCGCACGATTCCAATACCGCGGATCGCGTTGTCGTTCCTTGGCACGATCGGCGCGCGATGCGGCATCACAGCGATGGCATCCGCCGGGCGTTTGCTCGAGTCAACCGAAATCACCGATGCCACGCTTGCCGAGATTGCCGATTGGATTCCGCCGACTTCTGCGCAGCATGCGCTCGCCGCACTCGGCGCGGCAATCGCGCGCGAAGCCTCGCACCCGAAACCCTCAGACCCTCAAGCCTCAGACCCTCAAGCCTCAGACCCTCAAGTCTCAGACCCCCAAGCCTCAGACTCCCGAGCCTCGGAGCGCGCCGCATGAGCGCGACCGTGTCCACCATTGCCTCGATCGCTTTGACCGAGTTGATTCCCGACCCAGCGCTCGTTGGCGGCGCATTCGTCGCCACGCTTGTCGGAACATTCGTC
>JBJOHQ010000405.1:0-5600 GCA_046047595.1 Planctomycetota bacterium
GCGGCGACTCGGCGTGCACCTAGCTGCGTCAAGTCTTGCTTGGTGGGCCTCGCACGCTGTCGCGGCACCACAGAGTGACGCTTCGGTATCGCCCTGTCGTGCGACGGTAGCCTCGAGCACCGCTATTTCGTTCATGGCTGGGAACCAGGAGAAAACTCGATCCGCGGCGCCATCGCCCGTATTGCCTGAGTTTGCCGTCGTTGAAAGCACTTTGGTTCCGACATTGAGCGCCGCGCTGAGCGAAACCTTCACGGGGTTCAGGTCGAGAGGATTCACAACCTCGGTCGTCCGTGTGAACAATCTCGTCTCGCAGGACGAGGGTAAGTCCACGACTCCGAAGCAGCCCGCGAATCCTGCCCAACAAAACACCGTCGAGCCCGCGCGCCCCGTCGCGCAAGGGGCGGAGAACGCACCGCTTGCCGAGGAGATCTCGCCGAAACTTGAGGAAGCGGTCCAACGCGGGTTCGAGGCACTGCGCAGGATGCAAAAGTCTGATGGATCCTTCGGTCAAGGCCGATTCGGTGAGCATGTGGGTATCACAAGTCTGTGCGCGATCGCCCTCATGGCGGACGGCAATGTGCCCGGTCGCGGCGAGTTTGGCGACTGCGTCCAGAAGGCACTCGATTTCGTCCTGTCGCATTCCACTGAAACCGGTCTTCTCGTTTCCGACGACACGCACGGTCCGATGTACGGTCACGGATTCGCGACGCTGTTCCTCGGTGAGATTTACGGGATGAACCAAAACGACGATCGGGTTCGTGACGCGTTGGTCCGCGCCGTGCAACTCATCGTGAGTAGCCAGAACGACGAGGGTGGCTGGCGCTACAACCCGATTCCCGCGGATGCCGATGTTTCGGTCACGATTTGCGAGATCATGGCACTCCGAAGTGCTCGCAACGCTGGAATCAAGGTTCCGAAGTCGACCATTGACGACGCGATCCGATACGTTCGATCGTGTCAAAACGACGACGGGGGATTCCGTTACATGAAAGAGGTAAGCGGATCGGCGTGGCCGCGCACAGCGGCGGGCATTGCGAGCCTCTTTTATGCGGGTATCTACGAGGATCAATCGATCGATCGCGGACTCGACTACTTGACGCGCAATGCGTTCCCACGCGGCGCGGGTGGAGTCGGTGTTGGATTCTCCCAACAGCATTACTTTTACGGGCACTACTACGCGGTGCAGGCGATGTATCTCGCTGGTGGCGAACGATGGAAGAACTGGTGGCCTGCGATCCGCGAGGAACTCATCGCCAAGCAGAATCCGGACGGCACGTGGACCGACCAACAGATCGGCGAGGCGTACGGCACCGCGATGGCGCTCATCGTGCTCCAGATGCCGAAGCGATACCTCCCTATCTTCCAGCGCTAAAGGCGAGTTATGCGAGATTCGACGCAACCATCGACCCGGAAATCTGCGTGCATGACGACGAGTGTGTGCAACTCGATGTTGGTTCGATTTTCGCAGTTCTTCTCGCATCGATGCTGCGACACCTTGGTCGCAAGTCGGGTCCTCCGACTGCTTACTGCTGTCGCAGCCCTCGCCTTCGCAAGTTCTTCGCTGCGCGCGTCGATACTCCAAGCCGAGGTCATCCTTCCGGCGAATATCGGAGGAGAACTGCAAGAAACGGAGCGGGAAAGGTCGGCTGAATCCAAAGCGGTTGTTCGCGATGAATCCAACGCCACAATCGTCAGCGTTCTGCTCCGCGATGGCCGGTGGACACTCGGGCGACTTCATTCGGTTCGTGCAGACTCGTGGTCGCTCTTGGTTCGCGATGCAGGCTCGGTTTCGGAGCGCGACATCGCATCGAACGAGATCATCGCCTTCGTGGTTCGTCGCCAGGGTCTGCGTCCTGCAATCGGATCTGATGCTGAGTTGCGACAGCAGGGTGAAGGATCGCTCCTGCGTGTCACTCCGCTTTCGCTCGGTGTGATTGACACCATCGACGGTCAGCGGATCCCTGGAAGCTTTCGTGTAGTCAATGGCGTCGCGTACTGGGATCACCGTTGGATCGGCGCGCTGCCCATCGATCTCGAGGAGGTTTCGCGCCTTCGGATGATCGCCGATCGATGGGCTCCGCAATCGGCTGACTCCGATACCGCGCTCCTCGTCAATGGGGACGTGGTTCGCGGATTCATCGATGCGATCAGTGAGGACCTTACGATCTCCGCAACTCCCCTCCCACCGACGTTGGAAGGTGTAGGTTCGAACACCGATCCAAATGAACCACTCCATCGCACGAAGGAGGAGGCCGCGCCTCGCCGTGTTCAGGAGCCCGTTCCAACACCGAATCGCGAACCGAGCCAAGTTGCAGAGTCGACGAATGAGACACAGAAGTCTCAGAAAGAAGGCGCCTCGACTCGAAAGATCGCTATGAATCGTGTCGCGGCGATCGCTCTGGCGGAAATGCCGGCCGAGCCTCGAACTGGCCTTGAAGTTTGGACATCCGATGGTTCGCTCGTTGCTGCTCGAAATCTCACCTTTGAGGAGAGCCGAGGTTGGGGATTCCAGCTTGCGAGCGACTGGCTCTCGAAAGTTCGGTCGAAGCCAACTTCGGACAACAGCGCCGCAGACCCGGTCGCGGGAGTACTTGATCGAAGTCAATTCACTCCGCTGTCGACATGTTCGGTGGAGCAAGTTCGCGAGAAGAGCGACAGCTATCTCTACGGCGCGACAAACTTGTGGAGTGTGGAGCGGAGTGAGCGCTTTCTTCTCGGGTGCGCCGATGTCTCCGTGGAAGGTCCGTGCACGGTTCGATTCACATCTCCAACGATAGATTCGACGGAAGAGACATTGCTGACAGGAGTTGTCAGCATCATGGAACCCGCACCTATAGACGTGCGACTTGAGGTCACGATCGGATTCGAACGCGGCACTTCCGAGACTTTTGTGCTCGATGGGACGACGAGAACAAAGTCTTTCGTGATCCGTGCTTCCGCTGGCGTAAAGCCAGTCGTTGTTGTTAAGTTGAGCGACGGTGGAAACGGCATCATTGGCGACCGCATCGTGCTCGAGCGTGCGGCGCTGCTTTCGCCACGCTGAATTCCAACGTCGCACGACCCGAACACAAACTTTCATCAAACGCGATTTTCGAGTGCGCCGCCAGCGACCTGCAGGCCTCCACTGACGCAATGCGAGACGGTCGTACACATATGACCGCACTTCATGCACACGAAACTCAAGATGGACCGCGCCATCGCGGCATGTCACAAGTCGTGAACTTGTCACAGGCAAAACACCAGCGAAGCGATCCATGAGAAACCGACGCGTCGCTGTGGATTGAAGAATGACGCTGGGATTGCAGCGATGGATCAGAGGCACCACCGCATCGCGCCAACTTCCGTGATGCGGGAGTTCCATCACGGTGGCGGTCAGAGCCTGCTTCTCATGTTCATGGGCCGAGAGCAAACTCGCGCAACCGAGGGTTTCGATATCACCACAGAGGAGTACTGCTCCGCGCAACAGTCGAGGCTGTTGAGAAGTCTCCACGAGAGCTTCGCGATCGCGATCTGGTGTAGACGACGATTCGTCACACGAACTCGGAAGATCGACGCGCATGACAAGTGAAACATCGTTGTCGCGAACCGTGCGGAGACCCTTCGGTGGCCAGAGTACGTTCCACTGGCTACATCCAAACGTCAGTTGGTCACCAGCGGCCACCAACTCCAGCGCCACGCCATGTCGCGTCGCAGTCTCAAACAACTCTCGCACGGGTTGTGACCTCTCGGCGGCGGCGAGCATCGAGTCATGCACAACAAGCCGTCGCACTCGAGCGAAGCGGATGAGGTCCGCAGCCCCGCTGTAGTGATCGAGGTCTGGATGACTGATGATGAGCGCTTCAACAACGCCTCCTCGCGCTTGAATCTCCGGAAGCATGACCCTCGAGGCAGCCGAACCAATAGAACTCGAGCCGACATCGAAGATCACAATCGACTTCTCAAACGAGAAGAGATGTGCGGATCCATCACCGATTGCAAATGTGGTCATTGTCGCGAGCATCGGCTCGCGCTCGTCCCCTCCACAACCTTGTGTTTGGAAGTGCTTGTACAGAATCGTTGGTCCGATCCACACACCAAGCGCCGTCACTCCGCAGGCAAGAAGTCGTATCCGCCACTGTTTTGCACAGAAGAGAAGCACAACCCCACCAACAGTCGCACCCGCGCAAACGACCCGAGTTGAGAGTGGCTGTGCGATCCACGTTTGCAGCGCCCACCCACCCCCACCGACCGTGAGCGCTTGATCGACGAGCGCGATCTGCAGCGACAAGAGGACTTGGAGTGGATAGCCGAGCGGCCAGACAAGAGTTTCCGAAATGGATCCGACGATCGCCTTCGGGTAAGCGATCGCGAGTGTGGCGGTCGAAAGTGGTGCGCAGAGGAACGTCAACAAGATCCCTGCAGGCTGCATCGAACCGAAGTGCGCGAGTGCGATGGATGTACCAACGCCAAACGCGGCGACGCCTGAAGCGATGGATCGCGCGAAGTACTCACCGACAATGCCGCGCCACGCGACGGATGTTTGCCAGACAGCGTCACCTGGAATCCAACCAAGCCACGCGCGACGCAACCTCGGTGCGAGATGACGCAGCGCGAGAACACAACCGAAACTCAGTTGAAATCCTGCATTCGATGCGACCGCTGGATCACACAGGATCATCCACCCAGCGACGATCGCGAGAATGGCATCGCCGTGCCAATCACGGCGGAGCATCGATCCCAATGATCCAACAACCGCCATCAATGCGGAACGCTCCGCGCTTGGCGCCGGTGCCATCACAAAGAGCGCGGCGAAGGCACCGAACATGACACACGCAGCCACAAGTCTCGTGTCTCGAAAAATCAGTCGCGCGCCGAATCCAACGATCCAACCGAGAACAGCCAGATTGAAGCCAGAGATCGCGAGTATGTGCGCGAGCCCCGTCGCACGAAATGCGTTCTCAATTTCTGCATAACCTTCACCGGAGTCACCAAGTACGAGCGCGACAAGCATCGATCGAATGCCAGCATCACGATGACTACGATCATTCGCTCCCTCGCTTGGCGACTGGATCTCACGTTCAGTTGCGACGCCCGCAAGTAGTCCCGCACGCAACTTCTCGCGAAGCGACGCACGAAGTCGATCGATCGCGTCTTGAATCGGAGTTGTGGAACGCCAGTCTGTGAGAACCGTGCAAACATCCGCAGACTCGACGAAGAGTGAACCAACGATGCGATGACGCGCGGCCCAGGTACGGAAACTTCTCGAGTGTGGATTCTGGGCTTCTGCGATACCACGCATGACGCCAATGACTCGGACGCGATCGGCAACACGCCAAGATGGACGAACTCCCGAGATTGAGACGGTGAGCCTGCACTGCTTCAAAGGATCAACAGCGAGCGCAGGTTGATCGTTCTCCTGTTGTTGCGCCCCGTTGGCAACGAATCCACCGAGTTCTGTTTGAGATGTGCCGGCGACTTCATTCTGCGCGATGAATCGGATATCGCGGAGCACACATCGATGAATGGGTTCCTTGTCGAAGTGGCGCGACAGGATGTCGACTGCGAATCCGTGCGTCGAGAACTCTTCATCGACCGTCCCTTCGACTTGGACGAGTGTTCCG
>JBJOHQ010000406.1:0-9179 GCA_046047595.1 Planctomycetota bacterium
GTGCGGCGCGCGAAATACGTCGTCTGACTCGGATCGAAATTGAAGCCGTGCGCTTTCGCACGCTCTAAGAACCGCGGAATGTTCGGGCTCTCCATGAAGCCGCAGAGCGCCGTGATTTTCCACACGCCGTCCGGCAACCATTCGACGCGAATCTGTCGCGCCGCGGGAACCACTGGCAAGTTCGAGGAGACGATCGTCATCAGCACGACTTGCTCGTGCAAGACGTGCGCGTGCTCGACGAAATGCTTGAGCGCGAGCGGCGTGTTGTAGTTCGTCGTGAGGTAGACCGCGGTGCCTGGCACGCGCGGAATCGCATCGGTCCACAATGTGCCGAGGAAGTCGTGAATCGACTGCGTTCCTTCGGCGAGTTTGCGGCCGATGATGTAACTGCCCTGCACCCACGTCGACATGACGAGGAACGCGAGCAACGCGATTGCAATGGCGAACCAACCGCCCGTTGGGAACTTGATGATGTTTGCGCCGACCAGAAGCAGATCGACCGCGAGGAAGAGAACGACGACAGGTCCCAGCCAACGTCGCTTCCACCGCCAGAACCGACGCGCGACGACTGCGAACAAAATCGTCGTAATCAGCATGTCGAGCGTGACCGCAATTCCGTACGCACTCGCAAGTTGTGTCGAACTCGGGAACAAGAGCACGGTGAACAAGCAACCCACGAGCATGAGCCCGTTGAGCGACGGAATGTAGATCTGCCCTTCCTGCTCACCCGACGTGTGCACGATCTCGAGTCGCGGGAGCATGTTCAATCGAATCGCTTGACGCGCGATCGAGAACACACCTGAGATCATTGCCTGACTCGCAATCACAGTCGCCAGCGCGGCCAAGATGACCATCGGGATAATCAGCGACGGCGGCACCAGTGCGTAGAAAGGATAGAAATCGCTTGCCATCGCGCCTTGATTCGACTCAAGGTGCTCGAGCAACACTGCGCCTTGTCCAAAGTACTGAAGCGTGAGCGCAGGGCCGACGAGGAGGTACCACCCAAAGCGAATAGGACCAATTCCGAAATGTCCCATGTCGGCATAGAGCGCTTCGGCACCGGTCACACACAACACAATCGAGCCGAGCAGCAAGAATGTCTCGACTGGATGGGCTGAAATCAGCGCCCATGCGTACATCGGATTGACTGACCACATGACTTCTGGGCGCTCGAGCGTTCCCATCAAGCCAAGAATCCCCAGCACGCTAAACCACACCACCATGATCGGGCCAAAAATGACGCCGATCTTCGCGGTTCCGAATTGCTGAAAATAGAAGAGCCCAATCAGAATGACGAGGGTTGTTGGCAGGATGTAGGGCTTGAGAATGGGATTCGCGACCTCAAGGCCTTCCATCGCTGAAAGCACAGAAATCGACGGGGTAATGATGCCGTCGCCGAAAAGGAGCCCAGCACCCGCGATCGCCAGCATCGTCATGATGAAGCGTCCGCGAACCGCTTTGGCCGACAAACCCCGCGGAATCAGCGACAACAACGCAAAGATGCCACCTTCGCCGCGATTCGATGCGCGCGTGATCATGAAGATGTACTTCACGTTCACAACAAAGATCAGCAACCAAAAGACAATCGAGAGAATTCCGCGAACGTAGAGTTCGTCGACGATTTGGCCCTGTGCTTTGAGGTGCGCGAAACTCTCTTTCAGCGCGTACAGCGGGCTCGTACCGATGTCGCCGAACACAACGCCGACGGCGCCGATCGCGAGAGCCGCGTAGGCCTTGGGTGAAAGATGCTGTCCGCGAGCGTGCGACACGGCTGGGGCGCGGAGTGTACCTCTGCCAACGATTGCTGCACGAACGCGCCAAGGATCGACGTTCGTGCGCCTGGCGCTTCGCGCAAGTCGTCCGCATGAAGAGCGCGTGCACCGCTCGGCGCTTGGGCTACGCTGTGCGCATGCGCACCATCGACCTTCACACGCACATCTTGCCGCGAACGTGGCCCGATCTTGCGCGAAAGGCCGAATCCCGTGGCTGGTTGGCGATCGAGCACTTCGGCGAAGCGCGCTCAGGTTGTATGTGCGCACGTCTCACGATCGACGGGCGGCACTTTCGCGATGTCGAGGCGAATTGCTTCGACCCGCGCGTCCGCATCGAGGAGATGGACGCGCACGCGGTAGACGTTCAGGTGCTTTCGACGGTGCCGGTGATGTTCTCCTATCACCAACCCGCGGCGGCGGCGCTTGAACTCGCGCAACATTTGAACGACCACATCGCGGAAACCGTGCGCGCGCATCCCACGCGCTTTCGCGGCCTCGCGACCGTGCCGCTGCAAGACACGAACCTCGCGTGCCGCGAACTCGATCGTGCGCTCGACGAACTCGGCCTCGCGGGCGTTGAAATCGGTTCGAACATTAACATCGTTCGCGACGGCGTTGCGCAGGAACTCAACCTCGACGACGCGCGGCTCTTTCCGTTCTTCGAGCATTGCGCGCGTCGCGGCGCCGCTGTCTTTATTCATCCGTGGAACATGCTCGGCCAAGCGTCGACGCCGAAGTATTGGTTGCCGTGGCTCGTTGGCATGCCAGCGGAAACCGCGCGCGCGGCATGCTCACTCATGATGGGTGGCGTGCTTGAACGCTTGCCATCGCTCAAAGTTTGTCTCGCACACGGCGGCGGAAGTCTCGCGTTCACGATTGGCCGCATTGAGCATGGTTTCCGCGAGCGACCTGATCTTTGCGCGGTCGATTGCGCGGTGAGTCCGCGCGCGCAATTGCGCCGCTTCTACTTCGACACGCTTGTGCACGACGAGGCGGCACTGCGATTCTTGATCGATGCCGTCGGCGCCGATCGACTCGCGCTTGGGAGCGATTACCCGTTCCCGCTCGGCGAGCGCGTCGCTGGCACGCTCATCAAAACGATGCCAGGCCTCGACACCGCCACCCGCGCGCGCATGCTCGCAGGCACGGCGGAAGAGTTTCTCGGGTCTTCCGCCAAGAAAGAGCTCTGAGAGTCGTTTCGGAATCGCTTCCCCAACCCACCTGTTGGCGATCTCGACGGCAACGGAGTCATCGGTGGCGGCGACCTCTCGGTCCTGCTCAGTAACTGGGGGCCCTCGCCCTGGTGAGTTTGCGGCCGGTAACGCTTCTCAAGTCAACTTTGCGAGATTCGTTCGAAAGTCTGGCAGTTCCAGACTTTGAACCAACCAGATTGATGGCATGATTCTCCGCCTTGGCGGCTCGCGGCGGCTCGCGGCGTCTCGCGGCGGTTCGATTGGGGCTGTTTGGGGATTGAGGGAATTTCATGGGGTTGGGTCTTTCGTTCCTTCGTGCGCGCACGCAGATGCTCTTTCACGAGTCTCCGCTTGCTGTTGTGTTCGCGTCCGCGGCGCTGGCTGTGTGCCTGCCGCACGTTGAGCGCGCTGCGCTTGCGCAGGACGAATGCGCGACCGCGACCGTCATTCTGAACGGCGAATCGTTGCCGTTCAGCACGCTCACTGCGACACCGAGCGCAAATCCGCCTGAAGGATTGCTGTGCAGCGAGTTCAAGTACCCCGTCGAGTGGTCGAACAGCGCCGACGTGTGGTTCTCCTACACGCCGACGGTCGACGGCATCGCGAGTTTCTCGACGTGCGCCGCTGGCTCGTTCGACACGACGATCGTCCTCTACTCAGGAAGTTGCGGCGGCCTGACGTTCCTCACTTGCAACACCGACGCATTCGATCCAGCGGGTTGCCAGTCTGGCTATTCCGCGATCCGCGATTTTCAGGTTTCTGCAGGCACGACCTACTACATCCGCATCGGTGGACAGTCGGGCGCCGTCGGCACCGGCATGCTCAACGTGCGCGAGACGGAAGTGGCGGTGTGGGGCTCGAACGTCGAAGGCGAGTGGTTGGTGCCGACTGGCATGGGCCCGCTCAAGCAAATCGCGGCGGGTGAATATCACGGCCTCGCGCTGCAACGCGACGGCGTGGTCGTCTGTTGGGGCGACAACACGCACGGACAAGCGACCGCACCAGCGGGCGTGACCGATCTCGTGAGCGTTTCCGCCGGTGCGCTCCACTCGCTCGGAGTCCGCGCGAATGGCACCGTCGTCGCGTGGGGCTCGAATGCGTTCGGGCAGTGCAATGTTCCGACCGAGCTCTCGAATGTTGTCGCGATCGCGGGCGGCGGACGGCACTCAGTCGCCATCCGTGCGGATCAGACGGTCGTTTGCTGGGGTTCGAACACCTACGGTCAGTCGACGCCGCCAGCGGGCCTCGCCGCGATCGGCGTTTCCGCGGGGTATCTCCACACGTTGACCCTGCGCGGTGATGGGACCGTTGCATGCTTTGGCGACGATGGTCAGGACCAGTGCACGCCGCCACCGACACTCGCGTCGGTCACAAAGGTCGCTGCCGGTGGCTACCACTCCGCAGCGCTCAAGAACGACGGCACCGTCGTTTGTTGGGGATTCAACGACTTCGGTCAAATCGAAACACCACCTGATTTGACCGGTGTGAGCGATCTTTCGCTCGGCTTCTTCCACTCCACCGCGTTGAAGAACGACGGCACGCCCGTCTGCTGGGGTCAGCCGTTCTTCTTCCAAACGACTCCCCCCACAGGTCTCGCCAATCTGACGCAGATCGCCGCTGGCGGTTACTTCACAGCCGCGCTGTGGGATGCGTGTCCGAACGATCCGAACAAGAGTTCGCCTGGCGCGTGTGGTTGCGGTGTGAGCGATGTCGACAGCGACAGCGACGGCACGCCAGACTGCACCGACGGTTGCCCGAATGACCCGGCGAAGATCGCAGTTGGCGCGTGCGGTTGCGGCGTGAGCGATGTCGATTCAGACAGCGACGGCACGCCCGATTGCAACGACGGTTGCCCGAATGATCCTGCGAAGATCGCAGCTGGCGCATGTGGTTGCGGTGTGAGCGATGTCGATTCTGATGAAGACGGCACACCCGATTGCACAGACGAATGCCCGAATGAACCCGCGAAGATCGCAGCTGGCGCATGCGGTTGCGGTGTGAGCGACGTCGATTCCGACAGCGACGGCACACCCGATTGCACCGACGGTTGCCCAAATGATCCCGCGAAGATCGCAGCTGGCGCATGTGGTTGTGGTGTGAGCGATGTCGATTCCGACAGCGACGGCACGCCCGATTGCACCGACGGTTGCCCGAATGATCCTGCGAAGATCGCGGCTGGCGCGTGCGGCTGCGGCGTGAGCGATGTCGATTCTGATGAAGACGGCACGCCAGATTGCAACGACAACTGCCCAACTGATCCGAACAAGACAGATCCTGGCATCTGCGGTTGCGACGTCGCTGACACCGATCTCGACCTCGATCGCGTCACCGATTGCAACGACAACTGCCCGACCATTGCGAACCCCGCGCAGGGCGACTGCAACGAAGATGGCATTGGCGACGCCTGCGAGATCGCCAACGGCGCGCCAGACTGCAACTCCAACGGCATTCCCGATACTTGCGATGTCGCGAGCGGCTTCTCTGCGGACATCGATCTCAACGGTGTACCCGACGAATGCCGCGCGGACTGCAATGCGAACGGCATCCCCGACGCATACGAGATCGAAGAGGGTCTTCAACCCGACTGTAACTCGAACGGCATCATCGATTCGTGCGATGTCGCTACTGGCCGCGCCGATCTGAACGAGAACGGCGTGCCCGATTCGTGCGAACTCGCGCGTGGCGACTTCGACTTGAACGGCATCGTCGACGGTCCTGACCTCACGATCTTCCTCGGCGCATGGGGCGAGACGTCACCAAGTCCGATCGATCTCAATGGTGACGGCATCGTCGGCCCAGAAGACCTCACGATCTTCCTCGGAAACTGGGGAACAACCGTCGAGGGCGGCGGCGGCGAGTGACCGCAACGCTGGAGCGATGCGACACCTGACACTGCGTACGGTCGTGTGACTTCGCGTGAGAATCCGCGCGATTGCGTCGAGTACATGTCGCCGCGTCACGCTGTACGCGCACAGACATCGCGCACGATTTCTGCCGCGCGCCAGACTTCGTCGAAGGTGTTGAAGAGTGGCGCAGGCGCGAGTCGCACGATGCCTTCACCCGCAATACCGCGTCCCGACTCGCGATAGTCGCACATCAATCCAGCTGCCTTGAACGCTTCGTAGCGTGCATGCGCGTTCTTTCCGATGAGGAGCGACAGTTGCGCGCCGCGTTGCCACGATGCTGTGGGCGTGATGATTTCGACCGTAGGAATCTCGCGCAAGCGATACTCAAGGAGCGCTGTCATGCGCATGCTTTTTGCTCGCAGTTGTGCGATACCCGCGCGATCAAACTCCGCGAGGCTCGCGATGAGCGGAAGCGTCGAGAGAATCGGTGGATTCGACAAGCTCCATGCGTCTGCGCGCGCGACTGGCGCAAATCGCGGCTCCATGCGGAAGCGCGTGTCTGGGTCATTCCCCCACCAACCGCCGTGCCGCGGCAGATCAAGGTCGCGCACGTTGCGATCGTGGATGAACGCACCCGCGACAGCACCGGGGCCAGAGTTCACATACTTGTACGAGCACCACACTGCGAAATCGCACTGTGATGCGTGCAACGCAAGATCGATGTTGCCCGCAGCATGCGCGAGATCCCAACCGCAACGCGCACCGACCGCATGCACGGCGCGCGTCAGCCGCGCAAGATCAAACGCTTGTCCCGTTCGATACTGCACACCCGGAAGCATCGCGAGTGCGAGCGTGTCACCGAGCGCCGCGATGCGCCTTTCGACATCTTCTTCGCGCAGCGTCCACTCACCTTCGCGCGGCGCGAGTTCGATCACTTCGACTTCTGGGTCGAGGCCGCGCGCGGCGACGTGCGTCATCACCGCGTAGGTGTCGCTCGGAAACGCGCCCTTCTCAACGAGTAACTTCGTTCGCCGACCTTCGGGGCGATAGAAGGTCGTGAGCATGAGATGCAAGTTGACGGTCAGCGTGTTCATCGCGACGACTTCGTGCTCGAGCGCACCGACAAGTCGCGCGAGCGGTGCGCGAAGTTGCTCGTGGTAACTAAACCACGGGCGACGCGCGCCCATGTGACCAGCGACGCCGAAGTGCGCCCAGTCATCGAGTTCTTCTTGCATGAGGGCGCGGACGGCGTGCGGCATCGGACCGAGTGAGTTGCCGACGAAGTAGATGAGATCAGGCCGCAGCGTGGGCAGCGCGAATCGCGCGCGGAGCGGCGCAAGTGTGTCGGACGCATCGAGCGCGCGAGCGAAATCGCGATCGTGGGAGAGATCGGCAGCCGTGAGCGGATGCGGGAGAGAGGCGTGTGGAGAGGAAGCGGCGGCGGAACTCGCGGTCATGTGCGGAGCCTACCCGCCGCCTCCCGATTGGTGCACGGCACGTGCCGCCCAGTGCGTGGCACTGCATGGCACGTGCCAGGCACGTGCCTGGCACTGTCTGGCACCAAACTCAAGCCGACCACAAAGCGCTGTACATGCCGTCATTCAGGGCAAACGCAACACCAAGGCCGCACGACGACACGGAAGCGTGTGGTGCACGGCACGTGCCGCTCAGTGCCTGGCACTGCATGGCACGTGCCGTGCACCGTTTGGAACTAACGCGCGATCGCGCATTTCCCCGCTCGCCACCTACTTCACGATCGCTCCTTCACGACCGCTCATACACGACCGCCACTTCCCGCCACCACTACCCCGCCGCGCGAATCGCCTGCTCAATCCGCTTCCGCGCCACCGCAGGCATCCGGTCATCGAGTTCCGCGCACGCGTTCTGCCCAAGGTCAAGCTCGGCAAAAACCAGCCGACACCGTTCACACATGACCTCGCGCCCAATCGGAAATCCGCGCCCCTCATCCATCGCCGCCAACTTCGCCTGCAACAAGTCGAAACAAAGCTGTCGGTCGTAATCAGGCGCGGGCGCCTTGCGCGTCGGAAGCCCGTCGTTCAACAACTTGCGCAGAGCAAGCCGCGCGCGGTGAATCCGCGTCTTTACCGTTTCGAGCTTCAAACCGAGCGCATCCGCGCACTCCTCAAGTGGCATCTCAAGAATGTCCTTCATCACGAGCGGCACGCGATACTGCGGTGGAAGTCGCAAGATGCCCGCTTGCACAATTTGCCGCGCTTCCGCGCGCATCAGCGGATCTGCCGGCTGCTTGCGATCAATGGCGAGGTCGATTGACCCCGAATCCCGCATCGGCGAAAGGTCGGTGAAACTCTTCATCGCCGAGCGCTTCGTCGTGCCGTCTTTGCGTCGACGAAACCGTCGCTTCGCCGCGCGCGCCGCGATCGCGTAGAGCCACGTACCCGGATCCGCGCGCCCTTCAAACGTCTCCCAACGACGAAACGCCTGCATGAATGTCTCTTGCACGACGTCTTCCGCTTCCGATGCCGAGCCTGTCACGCGAAACGCAAGCGCGTACGTGCGCGGGCCGAATTCGCGAAAGAGTGCGGGAATCGCGCGCGCAGGATCAGGAGAAGTCCGAGCAAGTGTGGCAGGCATGGTGCAATCGCGTACCGTTAGGATGCGCCCATGCAGTCGACAGGAATTCAACCCGGGCGCGTACTTGTGGTCGGCGCCGGACTCGCCGGAAGCCTGCTCGCAGTCTACCTCGCCCGCGCGGGTTGGCAGGTTGAACTTGTCGAGCGGCGCGGCGATCCGCGGGCGCGCCGCCACATCGCGGGCCGCTCGATCAACCTCGCGATCAGCGCGCGCGGCTTGAAGGCCCTTCGCCGTGCAGGGCTTGAAGAAACCGTCCTCAAGGATGCGATCCGCATGGGCGGTCGCATGATCCACCCAGTCGCGGGCGCATCGCACTATCACGCCTACTCGAGCGATCCCACCCTCGCGATCAATTCGGTGTCGCGCAGTGCGCTCAATCTCACGCTCCTCGATGCGGCGGCGGCCGAAGCAAACGTCACGCTCGCGTTCGATGAACGCTGCAGCAACGTCGATTTCGCGCGCAACGAAGCGACGTTCGTGAACGACTCAACCGGTGCCACGCGCACCGTCACCGCCGATCTCATCGTCGGCACCGATGGCGCGTATTCCGCGGTGCGCGCGGCGCTGCAGAAGACCGAGCGCTTCGACTACTCGCAAGACTTCCTCGGCCACGGCTACAAGGAACTCACGATTCCGCCGGTCGCGTCGGGGCCGCATGCGCCATTCGCGATGGAGCCGAACGCACTTCACATTTGGCCGCGCGGCGAATCGATGATGATCGCGCTGCCAAATCCAGATGGCTCATTCACTTGCAC
>JBJOHQ010000407.1:0-4383 GCA_046047595.1 Planctomycetota bacterium
GACACGCGACGGCACAGAACAGCGCGCTCTCGATGCTTCCTCTTTGTTCTGCTCTGGAGCGGTCGGTTGGGGTTGATCCAGTGTCGCGCACGCGATTGGTGGAACTCACTTCGCGTGCATCCGAGGCGCTATTGGATGCGTCGTGGATGGACGGAGTAACGCCAACGATCGATGCGCCGCTCGATCTTGAACGGAACGAGATACTGATGGCGCTCGTGAGTGACACTCCACCGCCGCCGCGCGGAGCGTGGGCAGCGCTGCGTGCGGGGCGTCATTCGATGGACGAAGTTCCGTCGAACTTGAACAGTCAGGGCAACGGCGTGGCGGACACTGATCGAACTCGCAGTATCGCGATCAAGCTACGAGGTGCGAGTCTCACTCGAGATGAGGATCTCGATCGTGCATGTGCGCTTCTTGTGAAACATGCGCTGATCAAAGCACTCGCTTCCAGCATCGACGCGCAGGAGGAGGATGGCCTTGGTCCCGCAGGTCCACTTCCTGCGGACATAGTTCGCCGCATCGCCGACGCGTTGCCTCCGCCGCCCGATCATCCTGGATCGGAGCCGGTGCGCCAACGATTGCTCAAACGCCTTGAGCGCACGCGTGTGGGCGCACGATCGCCAAAGTCGCTCGAAGCCGAGGTGCGCGATGCTGAAAGCGATTTTCGAGAAGCGCACGCCGTCGCGCGTGCGTGGCTCGCTCGGCTCGACGTTGTGCACGGCATGCTCGCGCGTCTGGCCGACGTCGAGGGGATGGCGGTCATTCGTGTGTCGCGCGCGATACGACTTGCGTCGGCTGGTTGGGATCCTGAGATCGCATCGACGATGGATGCGCGACCGCTCGGTGAAGATGGTGCCAGCCCGCTGACAGGTATCGAACGGCCGTTCGACCGCGTACTTGGCGATATTCGTGCGGCGCGCAATCGGGGGTTTGCGTGTGGCGCGCTTGCGGAAAGTCTGCGAACTGCTCGCATCGTCGACGTCGAAGTGGTGGAGTCCGTCGTGGTCGATGGAGAAGGGATCTTGCAGCTCAGCCGTCGGCGAGTGCGCGTCACGGGTGAGCGTCTCGATGATTGGCGACGCGCCTGTGGTGTGCGTCCGAATCCAACGCAAAGTGCGCCGCCAGCGCGCGGTTCGGCGCCTTCGCGGCGTATTCGCGATGCTCCATTTGGGATCAAGCCGTTGGGGTAGCGTGCGAAGCGACACGCGCTGCAGGCTGGGTTTCTCGTGCGTTTCTCCTGAGGGGTTCTCGTGCGTTTCTTGTGGGGCGTTTCGCGTGGGCGTTTGTTGTGGGGCGTTTGTTGTGGGGCGTTTGTTGTGGGGGTTCGGCGGGTCCGCCGATGGTGGTTGCATGTTGCGTGCAGTGGCTGCGGAGACATCGAAGCCCGCAGCGACCGACAGACGTACAGGCAACACCTCGGCTACCCTCGCGCCGTGGAAAACTCCCTCGACCGTTTCGCCCGTCAGATGCGACTCGCCGGATTCGGCGAAGCGGGGCAGCGTCGCCTCGGTGCGGCGCAAGTGTTGGTTGCGGGATGCGGTGCGCTCGGGACCGTGGTGTGTGAGCAACTCGTTCGAGCGGGCGTTGGAACAGTCACGATCGTTGATCGCGATGTCGTCGATCGTTCGAATCTGCAACGACAGACGCTCTTTTCGGAGCGTGACGCAGACCGTGCCACGCCGAAGGCGGAGGCCGCGAAGGCGCGGTTGATGCAGATTCGCTCCGACGCGCGAGTGCGCGCCATCGTCGATGATCTTCGCAGTGAGAATGCGCTTCGCATCTGTCGCGAGCATCACATGCTTGTGGACTGTCTCGACAACTTTGAAACGCGTTACATCCTCAACGATTGTTCGGTCGCTTTTGGAGTGCCTCTCGTCTACGGTGGCGCAGTCGGGTTCCGCGGCATGGCAGCGCTTCTTGCACCAAGTGCGCGTGGAACGCCGTGCCTTCGCTGTATCGCGCCAGAGCCACCTGCGGTTGGCGAGGTCGACACATGCGATACCGTGGGTGTTTTGGCGGCGGCGACGGGAATTGTTGGTTCACTTGAGGCGGCGTTTGTCCTGCGATGGATCGCAGGCGACGCGAGCGCGTCGGATGCAGTAGATCCAAGGCTCATTCGGTTTGATCTTGCGACCGGTGCATTTTCGTCGGCGACGCTCTTGGAAGCGCGCGACCACGCGTGCCCCTGCTGTGGCGAGAAGCGGTTCGACTTCCTCGACGCCACGCATTCGTTGGCACAGCGGGTACGCGTACTTTGTGGTCGAAACGCGGTTGAAGTACCTGTTGGTGAAGTTCTTGACGTGCAGGGAATTGCTCGCGTAGAGGCACGCCTCGCGACAATCGGTTCGGTTGAACGCGTCGTATACGAGGACGTGACGACGTTGTCTGTGCAATGGAAGGATGGCCAGTCGGCGTGGAGTCTCCAACTCATCGCCTCAGTTCACGCAACACGTCTGGTTGTCGGAGGATCATCTGATCCAGAAGTTGCGCGTGGCGTCGTCGCGCGGATCCTTGGATAGTGCGCCGCATGCTGTCCAAATGCGCGCGTGGTGCGCGGCGCGCGGTTGGCGAGCTAGGTTGGGCAGAGGGCGACGCTCATGCCTGCAGACGCTCGTGCATACATCCGTGCGTACATCCGTGCGTCTGTCGGTGCATCGAGGCTTCATCCCTGCAAATCACTCGACATTTCGCGCCCTGATCGAGGATCCTACTTGGCGTCGACCGCGTGAAAGCTACACTCAAAACGTCGCCCGAGAGAGAGCGGTCGAGCGTTTCATCGCTCCCGATCGGGAGAACACGCGGTCAAGCCGCGGAGTACGGAGATCGAGCGCTGCAGCACAGCAACACCCGATGCCTGCGCAGTTGTGGGAGTAGAAGCGAGTCGGATGTTCGTACTCGCCACATCGAAACGTCGCTCCCACGCGGGAGTCTTCTCACGGGATCGAACTTATGTCTATGACCTTCGCTGAACTCGTAGGGCGAATCGCTGAGATCGGCTGTGATTTCCGCGCGTCTCGAGAACACTCGGAACTCGTCGTCGCGGTGCCGACGCAGCACTACGTCGATCCACACGACGGCGAGAAAAGTCTGCTTCTGCATGTGATGCTTCAAGACAACGGCCAGATGCTTCGAATCTGCGTCCCCGAGGTTTACACGATGCAGTCGTTCGAACATCGCGGGGCGATGTGCGAGGCGATGTTGGCGGTGAACTGGCGCGTCCGCGTTGCGAGTTATGTACTCGACGAGTCAGACGGCGAGGTTCGCGTGATCTGCGACTTGCCGCTTGAGGACGGTGTCGTCACGAGCCCGCAACTCGGTCGGATGCTGACGCTCGTCGCGTGGACTGTCGATCAATTTGATCCAGCCATTCGCGAAGCGGGCACTTCGGGCAAAATCGATTTCAAGGAAGTCGATGCGCGCGTCCTGAAGAAGACCCAAGAGCCGCGTCGTCGCAAGTCGCGCTCGCCGCGCGAGAAGCGCGAACTCGCCGACCTGATCAAGGCGGCGGGCGGCGTTGAAGGGCTGCGGAAGATCCTCGAGGAGCACGGGCTCTAGGCTCTGTCTGACGAATCCCCAGCCGTCAATCCCCGGCCGTCGATCCACGTGACATGCCAGCTGGCCGCGTCGGCTTCGACTCGCTGTATCGCTGCGGTTACAGCTTCGGCTCGCCTCCTTGCCATCTGGGCGCCGCGCGGTCGCGCAGATCTGCGAAGAAACCGCTGGATGATGGCCTTTCTCCTTGGGCTGCTCTCCGCGGCGGCCGCATGTACTTGGTGGTTCGCGCGACGATGACCGCGCAGACTCTCGCCTACACTGCGCGCCCTATGTCGACCTCTACCGCCACGGCCAACTGCATCGGTTCCATGATCGCCTCGAGCCTCGCGCTCTCGCTCCGCTACTCGGACGACCTTGTCAAGACCATTCCCGCGGATCGATTCTGCGAGATGCCGACCAAGGACATGAATCACCCAGCGTTCTGCGTTGGTCACCTCGCGATTTACGCGAATCGCGTGCTTGAGATGATCGGCCGCGCAGATCTCAAGATCGCGATGCCGTTCGGCGACGAGCACTTCAAGAACGGCGCACCCTGCGTCGCCCAAGATGGTCGTTACCCGTCGAAGGATGTGATCTGCGACACCTTCACGAAGGGTTGGTCCAACGTGCTGAAGGCGCTTCCTGAAGTGGATGACGCGGTGTTTGCGCGCGAGAATCCAGCGGAGGGTCGCTTCAAGGAGATGTTCCCGACCGTCGGTGGCGCGGTGAACTTTCTCTGCGGCGGCCACAACATGATGCACCTCGGGCAGATCTCGACGTGGCGCCGTGCGGCTGGACTCGGTTCCGCGCACTGAGTTGCGCAATCGATTGGCACGGTCGGTCGTTTCG
>JBJOHQ010000408.1:0-9058 GCA_046047595.1 Planctomycetota bacterium
GATGCACGCGAAGTGAGTTCCACCAATCGCGTGCGCGACACTGGATCAACCCCAACCGACCGCTCCAGAGCAGAACAAAGAGGAAGCATCGAGAGCGCGCTGTTCTGTGCCGTCGCGTGTCCCGTCGCGTGTCCCGTCGCGTGTGCCGTCGCGGCTGCGAGTGCATCTGCCGTCGCGTGTGTCGGCCCCGCAATCGAAAGGCTTATGCAGAGCATCGCGCAATGAACGAAGGAACACTTCGGACTCGACATGTGGAGCTCTGGCCGCAGCGCACCGAACGCTCGTGCCTTGCGCCAACTCGTCTCTCCCTTCAGTCTGAAACTCAGCCAACAACCGTCCGCACCAACGCACTCCGAGACGCGGCGTCGCACCGAACAAGCGAGCGCTCCGCGCCATGCGATGCAGCGATCCCAAAGAACAGAGCAAAACGCGGGCACTTCAGCCCGAATCCACTTCCCCAACCTGTGAGACATCATTCTTTCCCCCGATCACACTTCGTGTGCTGATTCCCAAATCACCTTCCGAAACTCTGCCCCGAATTCGTTGTGCATCGAACACTTCAGGAGCGTAGAGCGACCAGTACGCGTACCGCGCGACTGCTTGCTGCCAACTCTACTGCCCTGAGACTTGCGCTTCGAAAAGTGTGGCAGAAAAAACCACGCGAAAAAATTTCCCGAAAATTGTTTGAGCTCGAGCGCGAAATCCCCACCAACCAACTTTGAAAGACGACGAAGTTTGCGACGCGCCAACATGGCGACCTCAGATTTTCGCGCGAGTCACTCCACTCGCACAAAATTCGAACGTCACACAATCACGCTGTCGCGTCGCGGAAACTGCGTGAGCACTTCGCGAATCACGACGAGAAGCTCTGGCGGCGCGAAAGGCTTCGGCATGAATCTCTGATGCGGCCGAAGTCGGCCCTCGCGGAGCGCCGCATCTTCGCTGTAGCCCGACATGAAAATCGTCGGCGTGACTCCGCAGATCCCCTCGATCTTCGCTGCGAGTTCTGGCCCTGTCAGTCCCGGCATCACGACGTCGGTCACGAGAAGATCAAACGGCCGCCCCGCGGTTGCGAACTTGAGCGCGGCATCAGACGAGAGGCTCGAGGAAACTTGATATCCCGCCTGCGACAACACCCGCTCGAGTAGTTGGCGAACCATCGACTCGTCTTCCACGAGCAAGACACGTTCACCGCGACCACCGTGCGCAACCGACGGTGCAACCTGCTTCGTTTCCGCAACACCCACAATCCGTGGAACGAAAACGCGAAACGTTGTTCCAACACCCGGCGCACTCTCAACCGTGATCTTGCCGCCGAGTTGTTCAACGAGGCCGTACACCGACGAAAGCCCAAGTCCAACACCTTTGCCGACTTCTTTCGTTGTGAAAAACGGCTCGAAAATCTTCGCCTTTGTCGCCTCATCCATGCCGATGCCGTCATCAGACACGACGAACTCCACAAAGTCTCCGTGACGGAGAGACTCACTCGGCGCTGTTGTCGGCGGACGCGCCTCGATCCGAACATGCCCCCCATTCGGCATCGCGTCGCGCGCGTTCAGCACAAGATTCATCAGGATCTGCTTGAGCGCTGCGCTATCGGCTTGGGCACGTGCGGCGTCCGGATGGACATCGCAAACGAGTTCCACACGCTCGCCAAGCAGCGGCTTTGCGAGACGTTCCAACTCAGAAACCTCTCGTCGCAAATCGAGTGATTCAACGCGCAACGGATGCTGACGACTCATCGCCAAAAGCGCTCGCGTAAGCGAAGCCGCATGATCGGTTGCAAGCCGAATTTGCTCGAGGCTATTGCGAACCTGTTCACCAGCGGGTGTGCGTGACAGCGCCAACGCGGTGTACCCGTGAATCGCCATCAGAATGTTGTTGAAGTTGTGCGCGATACCTCCAGCGAATCGGCCCACAAGTTCCATCGTCTGAATCTGGCGCAGTTCTTCTTCGAGTTGTCGCTGCTTCGCCATTTCGCTGCGGAGCCGCGCGGCAAGTTCACGCAAGTCGCGATTGGTCGACTCTTGAGTTTGAAGAAGAACGAGGAAGTCCCCGCGCGCATCGTGCGGCGGGAAGTCCTGCATCGTCAGCCCCAACGCCGAGAGATCGGCGATGTTGGTGAACCAAGGACCACCAACAAAGAGCAAACGATCGCCACCATCATCCCCTTGGACGCGCACGAACTGACCGCGCAGTTTGAAGAGCGGACGCTTCGTCAGCGACATCATGAAAATCGCGCCGTCGTGGGCGGAAATCGCATCAAAATCACTGACGTCGGTTGGACGATCAATTGCCACGTGGTCAGAAAAAGACGCGCCGAGTTCGAACTCTGGCAGCGCTGTCCGCCAGCGCGGACCAACCGCAGTCACCTGCATCGTTCGATCAATCGCGATGAAGAACGGAAACAACTTCCGAATCAGCAATTCGTCGCTCGCACACTGCTCTCGACTGGCCGCGTCGTCGCTCACGCTGCTACACCCTTCGGATGCCAACGTACGCGGAATCGATCGTGTGGTCGTCCACTGTCAACGCGCTCCCACGTCGCTTCAACCTCAAGCCCAAAGCGATCACCGAGTCCCTTGAGCAGTCCGACGACAAGTGGCGCAAGCCCCGGTCGTTCAGAGTAGTAATGCAGCACGAGACTATCGGTGGCTTGCTCACTCACCGAGAAACTCGGCGGCTTCAAATGCGGGAACGACAGTTTGACCCGCGTGTGGAGTTGATCGAGGTTGCCGAGAAACTCAGGCAACGTGCTTCCCGCGCTCTTCATCAACTCGCCGTAGCCAGCCTCGGCGGTGTAGACCGTCCAAAATCGCCCGAACTCTTCAAGAATCAATTCCGCAGGCGCGCCCAAAACCTCGGTCGCGGCGCCCACGAGGTCGTAGGTCGTCTTGTCGGGGTACTGCTCCATCGACATGAACGGCTCGTCGGGAAGTCCGGCCTTCGCCAGAATCCGCGACCAAGCCGCGTCTCCGAAGCGGGTGCGAACGAGCCCCTCGACAGCCTTGTTGATGAGTCCGTACATATCGACAGCGTAACGAAGTGCTCGATTGGCGGAAACGCACCTCGCGGCCCCCGAGGATTCACTCAGAGGGGCGCCGAAGAAAGCGAGCGAGAGCGGCCCCTCAAACACAAACACATCACAGCCCGCCGCGATTCACTCGCGGCGAGGCTGGCCAGAGCGAGGGCGCGGCAAGAGCCGCGCTCGAGCGCTCTAACCACGACGCAATCTCAGCCCCCTCGGATTCACTCCGAGGGGAGCTGGCCAGAGCGAGGGCGCGGCAAGAGCCGCGCTCGAGCGCTCAAGCACGGGTGCCCGATGTCTCGAGGCGGAAGCGAAGCGAACGTCGAGAGCCATCAGAACCGTGGACGTTTGAGTTTCGCAGGGAGATCCCGCTGACGGTCGGTCGAAGTCGGAAGTCATCCGTTCCGATGGCTGCCGATCTCACTTCGTTCGATCGCCAGACATCGGGCACCCGTATCGATCGCGTTCGCCGCTGCGGCGGCGACCTTTGGCGGGGATCGCGCCAAAGCGAGCGAGAGCGGGCACCTGAAGCGAAGCTTCAGCAGCCCGCCAGTCGCGAGCGCTAAGAAAAGCCCTCGCGGACTTGGAGTCCGCGAGGGCTTTGTTGTTCCTAGCACCAGAGCGAGCGAGAGCGGGCACCTGAAGCGCAGCTTCAGCAGCCCGCCAGTCGCGAGCGCTCAAACTACGTTGCGAGCGCTCAAACTCGCGCATCACCACGCGAAGTGCGCGAAGGCCTTGTTCGCATCCGCCATGCGGTGCGTGTTTTCCTTCGTGGTCACAGCCTTACCTTCGTTCTTCGCAGCGTCCCAAAGTTCCTTCGCCAAGCGGAGGTGCATCGGGCGGCCCTTCTCTTCGCGCGCGGCTTCGATGAGCCAACGGAACGAGAGCGACTGCTGACGACGCTTGTTGAGCTGCATCGGAACTTGGTAGTTCGCACCACCGACGCGCTTCGAACGGACTTCGACCGCCGGACGCACGTTCTCGAGCGCGAGGTGGAAGAGTTCGATCGACGAGCGAGGCATCGACTCGGCCTTTTCCTTGTCAGCGGCGCGCTCCTTGTCGAGGCGCGTTTGAATCGCCTCAAGTGCGCCGTACACGCAGCGCTGCGCGGTTGCCTTCTCGCCACCGATCATGACGCAGTTGATGAACTTCGACAGGATCTTGTCCTGGAAGCGTGGATCGGGCTTGAGCCAGTAGTCGTCGGGACGCTTGTAGTGACGTGCCATTGAGAACACTCCTGTGGCTGACGGCATCGGCCTGCGGGCCTTTGCCACTCTTCACCGCGGATGGGAGATGGACATTCCCGTGCGTTCGGATCCGCGATTACTCAGCGTTCTAGAGCCACCTCTAGAACTATGTCGTGAAAGCTGCGACACGCGCGTCAACGCGTGCCGCAGATTGGTTCAGCAGTTTGCAACGATCACACGTGCGGAGGAGTCACGGTCAATCGAAACTTCGATCGCCTCATCCTCGCGTCACGCGACGAACGCGCATCACTTCTTCTTTGCAGCAGCAGCGGCCTTCTTCTTGACGCCGTACTGCGAGCGACCCTTCTTGCGGCCATCGACGCCGAGGCAGTCAAGCGCGCCACGCACAACGTGGTAACGCACACCAGGAAGATCGCGCACACGACCACCGCGCACGAGCACGATGGAGTGCTCTTGCAAGTTGTGGCCTTCGCCACCGATGTAGGCCGTGACTTCCTTGCCGTTCGTGAGACGCACGCGGCAAACCTTACGAAGCGCGGAGTTCGGCTTCTTTGGGGTCACGGTGCGAACTTGAAGGCAAACGCCGCGGCGTTGCGGGCACGCGCCAAGGTCCTTGACCTTGGACTTGGAGGCCTGCACAACGCGTGGCTTACGAACGAGCTGATTAATCGTGGGCATGCGGTAACTCGTGAACTCTTGAAAGTTGGATCGACAAGCGTACCGACAGCCGTGGCGCGGCGCAAGGTGTTTGTGCGCGATGAGAGAGAAGCGACCAAAGAGCTCGCAAAAGAACTCGAAACGCGCAGCGTTCCACGTTTAGCGATATTGGTCGATAACCGCGACAGCAAGCCGATCGCATCGCTCATTCTCTGGATGCCCGACGTGTCCGCGCACCCACTCCGCTTTGATGCGATGCATCGAACGCAGGCGATCGAGCTCCTGCCAAAGTTCGACGTTGAGCACTGGCCCCTCTTTTCGGCGCCAACCCCGTCGCTTCCAACCGTCCATCCATTCATTGAGGCCCTTCACGAGATACTGCGAATCGCTCACGAGCCGCACGGTGGATGGCCGTTCCAATCGCTTCAGGCCCTCAATGGCTCCGAGAAGTTCCATGCGGTTGTTCGTCGTCGTGCGCTCGCCGCCGGCACCTTCGGTTTCGACGCCCGCGATCCGCAGCACGAAACCCCAACCTCCCGGACCTGGATTTCCGGAGCACGCACCATCGGTGAAGAGTTCAACGTCAAAGCCTGTCGCCATGCGTCGGAAGGTACTCTGCATCCACGATCTGTGCGATGCGCGTTGCAAGTTATTGTCCACGTCTCGTCGCGCGTGTCATTGCTTCGCTCACTGTTTACGCACGCGACTTCGCACTTGCATGCACTTGCATTCCGCAGCATGAACCGAGATTTGATGGTCTTTGAAGGCGTTTCATCGCGCCGTGCGACGCGCATCACAGACGTGAACCTTGACAGTTGCGCGGCTTTCTCTAGACTGTCCCTTCCCCCTACGCCCGACCGATGCTCGGTCCGGCGACGCGGCGATGCCGCGAGATAGCAAGAAGGCAATCATGGTTCCTCCATTCCGCTGCTCCCCTGGTCGTACCCGTCGTCGTCGTTCGCACCAAGCGATCAAGGCTTCGCACACGACGCTTTGCCCAAACTGCGGCGCTGCGAAGCGTTCGCACACTGCATGCTCCTCGTGCGGCTACGTCCGTCCAGGCCTGCAGATCAAGACGAGCAAGCCGACCGCCTGAGTCGCGCCGACAATCGCGGTGAAGAGTCGCGACCACCGATCGCGTCCATAGACCGAATCGCAACGGCCTGACTTTTTCGGGCATGCGACGATGCCTGTCGTCCGGTTGTCGCTGCGAAGCCGCGGCGCGGTACACCGCAGATCTCGGCGAGTCGCGCTCACTGCGGCTCTCGCAAGAAAACGTTCTTCGTCACGCGCCGCCTCGCGGCGCGTGTTCGTTTCGATCCCGTAAAGTACGCGTCCCTCTTGCGCCCCGCCGCTCCTCGGCGATTCGCGCATGAGTAACTCCGAAGGATTCACGCTATGCGTATCGGTGTCGATGTGATGGGCGGCGACAATGCGCCCGATGAAATCCTCAAGGGATCATTCGCCGCGTTGGCGAAGCTCCCGCCTGAGGACACCCTTGTTCTCTTTGGCAAGGGCGACATCATCGAAGAAGCGATCAAGGATCGCGGCATCGCGAAGAGCGGTTCCGGCGCCAAGGTCGAAGTCATTCACTGCAGCGAAGTCATCGAAATGGATGACGCGCCTGTCGAAGCAGTTCGATCGAAGCGCGACAGTTCGATTTCGCGCGCGGCGGAATACGCGAGCCCGCGACACCCGAATCGCATCGATGCGTGGATTTCTGCAGGAAATACTGGCGCTTGCGTGACGGCGAGCCAGATGTACATGCGTCGACTCCCGAACGTCATTCGTCCGGGCATTGCGGTCACGGTGCCGACCTTCGCAGGACCAATCGTTCTCATCGACGTCGGTGCAAACATCGAGCCAAAGCCCATCCACCTCGCGCAGTACGGCGTCATGGGTGATGCCTACGCGCGCGGCGTGCTCGGCATCAAGAATCCGCGCGTTGCAATGATGAACGTTGGTGGCGAAGAGCAAAAAGGCACCGCTGAAATGAAGGTCGCACGCGATCTTCTTCGAAACGCCGAAGGCCTCAACTTCATCGGATACGTCGAAGGCCGCGGCGTCTTTGACGGCGATGCAGACGTCGTCATCACCGACGGCGTCGTCGGCAACGTGATGATCAAACTCGCGGAAGGCCTTTCAAAAGGCCTGTTCCAAGCGATCGCCCAGCAAGTGCTTGAAACCGATCCTGAACTCGCGGTGCGACTCGAGCCCGTCGTCAAGGCGATTTACGCGAAGCACGATTACCACGAGTACGGCGGCGCGCCGCTCCTCGGCGTCAACGGCACATGCCTCATCTCGCACGGCTCGAGCGTCTCGCGCACGATGATGAACGCCGTCCTCCGCGCACGTCAGTTCGTGTTGACTGGGCTCAACGACATCATCAATACACGCCTTGAGACGATCCAAGAGCCCGCCGCATGAATCAGCCCCTCCCAGCGGGTGTTTGTGGGGTTCGTATCCTCGGCACGGGTTCGATGGTCCCCGATCGTCGACTCACAAACGACGACTTCTCACGCATGCTCGATACGAGCGATGAGTGGATCACGCAGCGCACGGGTATCAAGGAGCGACGCGTTCTTGATCTCCGCACGCAAGGCTGCTCGACGCTCGCACAAGCGGCGCTCGAACGCGCGATTGAGAACGCGGGCATCAAGGCCGAAGACCTCGATCTTGTCATCGTGGCAACCGTCACGATGGAGATGACGTGCCCATCGGTCGCGTGTCGTATCGCGGGCGCAGTTGGCGCGAAAAACGCGGCCGCCTTTGATCTCGTCGCGGCATGCAGCGGATTCGTCTACGCGCTCAACATGGCGGAAACCATGGTGCGCGTTGGCCGCGCACGCACCGTTGCCGTCATCGGCAGCGAAGCGATGAGTTCAATCCTCGATTACACCGATCGCACGGTGTCGATTCTCTTCGGCGATGCCGCTGGTTGCGCGATCATTCAAGCCGATGCCGATCCAACCAAGGGTTGCATCTATCAACACATGGGTGCCGACGGCATCGGCGGCCACGCGCTCTACATTCCGAAGCGCGAAACCGACGTTCCCGCCGATGACGCCAACAACCCGATTCGCCTTGGCTATCTCCGCATGAACGGCAAGGAAGTCTTCCGATTCGCGGTGACGAAGTTCAGGGAAGTCATCGAAGATGCGTTCGCGAAGACCGGCCTCACGCCAGACGACGTGAGCCAAGTCATCTGCCATCAATCGAACGTGCGCATCATCGATGCCGCGCGTGAGAAACTCGGCATCGATCCAGCGAAAATCTATGTGAACATCGATCGCTACGGCAATTCAAGCGCTGGCAGCGTTCCGCTCTGTCTCGACGAACTGTGGCGCGCCGGAAAGATCACCAAGGGCCAGCCCTTCATGATGGTCGCCTTCGGTGGCGGCCTCACGTGGGCGTCATCGGTGTGGAGTACTTGAACTCTTCAACACTTGAACTCCCAACACTTGAAGTCCTCAATACTTGAAGTCCTCAATACTTGAAGTCTCGCGCGCCGCGTTTGTCCGCCAAACACAGATCAGTCTGCTTCCTGACTCGCGTCACCGACGCATTTCAAACACACGCACATGAGTAAGATCGTTCTCCTCTGCCCCGGTCAAGGCGCACAAGCAATCGGCATGGCGAAGGCTTGGGCCGACGCGAGCCCGGCCGCGCGCAACGTGCTTCACGAAGCCGATCGCATCTTTGGTGCGGGCCCTGATGGCCGCTCGCTGAGCGATATCGCGTTCAACGGCCCGATCGAAGTCCTGAGCCGCACGGATATCTCGCAGCCGGCTCTCTATACGGCGGCCATCGCGTGCTACCACGCGTTGCCCGAGGACATCCGACACGGCGCGCTCCGAGCGACCGCCGGCCTCTCGCTCGGCGAGTACACCGCTCTGCACCTTGCTGGCGCGTTCGACTTTGAGACTGGCCTCCGGCTCGTGATGCGCCGCGGTCAACTCATGCAGCAGGCTGCCGAGGCTTCAAAGGGCGGCATGGTTGCTCTCATCGGTGCCGACGAAGCGCAGGCGAATGAAGTTTGTGCGAAGGCGCTGATGGGTTTACACGGCGGTGCAGCCGCGGGCGAGTGCCTTGTCCCCGCGAACTTCAACGCCCCCGGCCAAATCGTGCTCTCTGGCTCGATCGAGGCCTGCGACCGCGCCGTCAC
>JBJOHQ010000409.1:0-9771 GCA_046047595.1 Planctomycetota bacterium
ACCGTCGGATTCTCAAGCGAGGCGGGTAAGGATCCGCTCATGCAAATTGCGAAGGAAAATCGCGGTGTTTTCCGCTTCGTTCCCGCCGGAGCAGGGGTGCGGCCGTGACGCGTGCGCTTTCCATCAGCATCATCGCGATGACTGCGACGTTCTTCGCGCCTACGCGCGCACTTGCAGAGATCACCGTCATTCTGCGCGGCGGAGTTGAGCCCGTGAAAGGCTTGAACGCCATCGCGGCGCTTCGCGGGCTCGAGGTTCAACAAGGCACCGCGAAGGCGGCAGTCATCATTCCGTGGGACATGGTGCGCGATGTTGAAGGCGCCACCGTTTCTGGTCTCGAGAGCGAACTTGCAATCGGTCAAGATCTTTGGCGCGGTCGCATTCGAGTGGAGCGTGGTGATGAGGCCTTGGCGGAACCACTTTTCGTCAAGCACTGGGAACGCTATCGCGCGCAAGATGGCCCAACGACGGCGGTGATCGCGGAGGGACTTCTGCGATGCGCACTTGCGAAGAACGACTTGCGCGCCGCGGTCGAACCATGGTTTGTTTGCTTGCGGATTGGCTCGAACGGAGAACCTTCGCGCTACTCCGATCTTCCTGGCATCCTTGATGACACAACGGGTTTGCTCCCTGAACTTTCGCCATTTCTGCCGACGTCTATGCGGCCGGATCTTGCCGACGCGTTGCGCGACGCAGCAAAGTCGACGTCGCCCGCACAGCCGGGCGTTGCCAGTGAAGCAACCACGCGACTTGCTCGAATTCTTGCGGCGACCGAGCGCGACGCGAAGCCAACCCCAGCTGCCGAAGTGAGCCGCGATGCCGCGCCAGCAGTGCGTGCACTTGCGCTCATCGAAGCGATTGTGTCAGCGCCTGATGCGCGAGCAGCGGCAAAGGCGGTCGCTGAGTTTGAGCGCATGTTGCCAGAGGCGCCGGCGTATCTTGCTGCGTGGAAGTTCGCTGCCGCCGGCACCCACGCTGCACGCATGGCGCGCGCGACGACGGGTGACGCTCGCAATCGCGCATTGGAAGAAGCTGCTCTTGCATTTCTTGCGGTTCCTGCATCGGGACTCGACAAGTCTGGACTCGTCGATGCGTATGCACTTGAGGAAGCCGTTGCGCTCTTGAAGGAGTCGGGCGACAACGTCTCAGCGTCGCAAGTTGCGACGATTCTCGAAGAGAAAGTGCGTGACGCGCGGTTGCGCGTGAACGCAATGCCCGAGCAACCGCGAGGAAATCCGTAATTCGTCCGCACGCGCAGTTTGAAGCTATCGCAACCAACCATTCCGCGCGCTTTCGTCACCGAGCCGCGCCACAACAGAATCACGATTCGAAGTGAGCCACGACATGCAGAACCTCATTCCCAACATTCTCATGCAAGCCGCTGAAGCGGAGTCAAAGGGCGGGGGATCGCTCCTGAAGTTCATCACGGGTGGCGGGGTCATTGGCTACATCATCGTGATCCTCTCCGTGGTTGCGGTGGCATTCGTCGTGATTCACTTCGCGCAGATCCGGCGAAACGCGCTCTTGCCCGCGGACAAGGTGCAAGCGGTGCGCGAGATGGTGGAGCGTGGTGACTTGGAAGGCGCGCTTGAGTATGCGGCTCTTCCTGCAAACGACTGCTACTACTTGCGCGTGATTGCCGCTGGTTTGAAGCGATTCCTTCGCTCGCCGTTCGGCGCCTTCGAAATCAAGGCTGCCATGGAAGAGGCCGGCGCCGAAGAAACCGCGAAGCTCTATCGCACGATGGATGTCATCGCGACGATCGGTTCAGTCGCGCCACTTCTTGGTCTTCTCGGCACCGTGCAAGGCATGAT
This sequence comes from Planctomycetota bacterium, assembly GCA_046047595.1. Classification (GTDB taxonomy): domain Bacteria; phylum Planctomycetota; class Phycisphaerae; order Phycisphaerales; family SM1A02; genus QWPT01. The sequence continues at coordinate 1,815 of JBJOHQ010000409.1, forward strand.
CGGTGCATTCGACACCGTTGCGACGGGTGCTGCGAACAACGCGAGTTACTACGAGCAACTTGCGTCGAACATCGCGATCGCACTCATCACAACATTCCAAGGCCTCGTCGTCGCGATTCCTTGCGTGTCGATCTACGGCTACCTCCGAAATCGCGTCGATGCGCTTGCGGGTGAATGCGCAGGGAATGCCGAAGAAATCGTGACGCTGGTTGAGAAGGGTGCACGCAAGGGCGGCAAGTAGTTGCGTGTCTCGGGAGGGAACACCCTTGCCGAAAAGATTCGCGCTGCTCGCGAGCCAAACAGTTTCCGCTGAAACGAAGCCTTCACCGTGCAATTCCAAAAGTCCAACTCCAGCAACCGTGTCGTCGCGATCGACATGACGCCGATGATCGACATCGTGTTTCAGTTGCTGATCTTCTTCTTGGTGACTGCGCAGATGGCGCAAGTCACGCGGTCACAACTCGATCTTCCGAAGGAGAAGGGCGAGGAGTCGAAGGAAGTTGAGCAAGCCGGACTCACGATCAACGTGCTCGCCGACGGCAATATCGAGGTCAATGGCTCCGTGGTTTCGCTTGAGGCACTCGATGGATTTGTGGATGAAGCAGTGGAACGAGCCGGTGGAGTTGATCGATTGAAGCCGCTCATTCGCGCAGATCGAGCGGCAGACGCGGCGCAACTCAATGCCGTCTTCAATCGACTGAGCGGACGCGGGCTGACCGCGATTCGTCTTGCGACCGAAAGGAGCCGCTGATGCGCTTCCGACGAAAAGATGGCGGTCGCAAGCCTGAACTCAATCTCGCGTCCATGATCGATGCGACTTTCTTGCTTCTCGCGTTCTTCATCTTTACCTCTGGCGCAGGCTCGAATGAGTCGAAACTCTCGCCGAATCTGCGGGTTCAGCAGGGAACCGACGCGAAGGACGATCTTGAACCACAAGTCGTCGAAGTGCTGCGCGTCGATGGGCAAATTGTCTATCGACTCGGTTCGGCCGATCATCCGACGCGCGAACTGCTCGCAGCAGCGTTGAAGGAACTTCCCCTTGATCGTGGGCTCTTCGTGCGCGTGTACCCAGGCGTCGACGTTGGTGCAGCCGCTGCGGCGATCCAAGTGGCGCGTGATACAGGATTCGAGGCGGTGACCTATGTGCCCGGAAAGTGAATCCATGAACACTCTTCCTGCAACGCGGCGCGCAATGAGGTTGACGGCGAGGTCGTTGCTCGCGAGGTCTTGGCAGAAGCACATTTTCGCCCCAGTACTTCCTGGGTTTCTCGCGCTTTCGCTCGCTGTTGGCAGTTTTTGCGGCGCGGCGCGCGCGGATGACGTCCTCGATTTCCTTGAGGCTCGTGGGCTTGATTCGCTGGCGGCATTGCGCGTGGAAGAGTTGGCGTTAAAGGCAAGCCCTGAAGATCGTGCTCAACTTCTCGATCGATTGGCAGAGATCTTCGCGCGTGTGCTCGACACGACTGAGGATCAGGCTACCCAAGAGCGACTGCTGGCACGCGCTGATGCGCTCGTCGAAGAACTCGCCACAGCGAAGGGCGATGCGTTGCGTGTTTCAGCAGCGCGCACGCGCTATCGCGATGCTGCGCGACTTGCCGAGGGAATTCGCGCGGGAATTCCTGGTGATGCGACGGCTGCGAGCGCGACGCTTTCTGCGCAGGCTGCGGCATTACTCGAGGTTGCCAAGCGCGCGGAGAAGCGTGCGTCCGACATCGATAAGCGTGCAGAGCGTGCAAGTGGCCTCGCACGCGATCTTGCCGTCGACGCCATGAACGAAGAGCGATCGTTGGCGGGGCAGGCACGCTATCTCGCCGCATGGAGTTTGCTCTACCGCGGGTTCCTCGCCAAGAGCCCAGAAGACACGACTCGAGCGCGCGCGATTTTCGGTGATCTCCTTGGCGCCACCGATGGCAAACTGAGTCCCGATGACATCAGTGCCGACCTTCGATCTGATGAAGCGTTCGCGAGCGCGATTCTTGGGTATGCGTTGGCAACGGCGCGCGTGCAAGGTTTTGCGGAGAGTTTCAAGTACCTCAAGCTTCTCGAGAGTGACGAGACTCATCCGTCCATCGGAAATGCGTTGCCGGGTTGGAAATTGATCGCCGCGCTCGAAGCGCGTTCTTTCAGCGATGCGCGACAACTCTTTGCACGGGTTGCTCCCCGCGAAGATGCCGCGAACTGGGCTCGTGTGGCAGTCTCCCGTGCGGTTGAAGATGGTGATGCAGCCAATTCGTCGAGTGGAGCGAAAGACGCCGCAGTGCTCCTCAACGAAGCCGTTGCAACGCTCGCGGCTCGACGAGATTTGGGTGCGATTCGCGATCTTGTCGGACGCTACGGTGAAGGGATTCTTGGTGCCGATGCCTCAGGCTTTGTGCCGCGTTATGTGCGCGCTGTTCGCCTGTACGACGAAGCGCAGACCGCGATCGCGACGGCCGGTGATGATGAAGACAAACTAGAGAGCGCGGAAGTGCGCGGCCCTTCGCAAGAAGCGGCCGATGCGCTCGGCCTTGCGCTCGAAGCGTCCGACATCAAGCAATACGACGACGCGGCACAGAGTTGCCGCTTGATGCGCGCGTGGAGTTTGCGCGGGGCGGGGCGCTTTGAAGATGGCGCGAAGGCTTTCGACGAAGTCGCTGCTACCAGCCTCGGAGAACGCGCTGAAGACGCCGCGCGGGCGGCGATCGCCTGTATCGACGATCAACACCGACAAACGACCGATGTCGCCACACGCGATGCGGCGGAGAAGGAACTGATCGCGCGGATTGATGCGTATCTCTCGCGCTTTCCGGCAAGTGACGCGGTGCCGAGTTTGCTTGTTCGCAAGATCGCGCTCGTTGCAGATCCTGCGTCTGGCGATATCGAGCGCTTACTTCAAGTGCGGCCTGATACGAAGGAGTGGCTGCCCTCGCGACGACAAGCGCTTTCCGCGCTCTATCGCGCGTTCCGTGCAGGAAAAGAGCCGCGCGAAGAAACGGGCAAGCGATATCTCCAAATCCTCGGAGAACTTCCCGTAGATCCAAAGACGCAACTTCCTGCATCAAGTCCAGCCATTGCGCGACAGGCACTTGAAGTGGTGCTCGCGAACGAAGTCCGCGATCTCAAGACGGCGACGTCGCTCATCGCGGCACTCGAAGCGGCGGGTGCTGCAGGCGAGTTTGATTTGCGTGCAGCGGATGAGGAAATCGCGTATCGCAAACTTCAACTCGCGATCTTGAGTGAGCGTTGGGCGGATGTGGAAGCGGCACTCGCGCCTTTCGAAAAACCGGAGGCGACGGATCTCTGGGCAGACGCTGCGCTGCGTCTCGCGATCCGCGGCGCTGAAGGCAAGCGTCGCAGTACACCGAGTGATTCGCCTGCGCGTGCGGGTTACGTCGCGACGATCGTGCGCGCGGGTGACGCAATTCTTCTGCGCGCGGGTGGACCTGCGGTCGCGCTCGCCGACACAACGAAGGATTCGCAGGCCTATGCGCAACTTGCGCGTGTTGCACTCGATGCACGGGTTGAACTCGTGCAGAGTTCAGCGGACGCAGACAACGCGAAGGCGGGCCTTCCGATCGCTGAGGCGTTGCTTGCGAAAACGCCGCGTGATGCGACGATTTTGCGCGCGGCAGCGGGGCTCGCTGAAGCTGCAGGAAACTACGAAGATGCTGCGAATCACTTGCGTGCGCTCGTTGGCGGACTCCCTGCGCGCACGAACCCATGGTTTCAAGCGAAAGTCGATCAGATGCGTGTGCTTGCGAAGCTCGACCCAGTGCGTGCGCGCACAGTGATCGATCAGTACCGCACGCTCTATCCCGATCTTGGTCCGGAACCATGGCGCACGCGCATCGCGGAGATCGACGCGACCGTACCGAAATCAAGCGGTGGTTCACGCCGAACAACGCCCGATGCAACCGACGCCCAACGAGGTGAAGCGGACGACAGCGCGGTGGGCGATTCAAGTCAGCGCGAGAGCGCGCCCAATCAGGGAAGCGCAGAAGGAGTGACGCCATGAGTACTCCTCACGATCGTTCCAGAGAAGTGCCTTCGGCCACGAAGCGGTTTCTCGGTGTTGACACGGGCGCTGATGATCGCGTGCTCCTCGCGCTTCCAACAGGCGATTTGAAGAGCGGTCAGATCGAGGCAGCGCTTGAGAAACGACTCGATGAGATCGCGCGGCATCCGCTCGCGGGAAGCGCGGAAGCGAAGCGGCTCACGCAACAGTTGGAGTCGGCCGCGGATCGATTGCAGGCCGAGATCGCGCTCGTTGCGAAAGGGCCGTTGCATCCCGCAGCAGCGCGGCGCGCGGCGAAGCGATTACAGGCGGCGGGGATTGGTGCCTCGGGTGGCTCGAGTGGTTCAAGCACGCCGTCTGCGCCAAAATCTGTGCAGAAGCCAGGCGTTCTCGCGCCGGATGCGGTGAAGCGACCGGGAGTTGGTCTCAGTGCCGACGATCTCACCGATTTCGATCGCCTCGCGCTTGCGCTGTTGGTTGTTTCAGGCGGTTGGAACGCAAAGAGTGCGAAGCGACTGGCAACCGTCGCCGGTGAATACGGCGTTTCGGTCGAGGATCTTGACCGCGTTGTGCAAGGGCTCACGACGTTCCTCTCCGAGGGAGAAGGACTGCGCGGCGCGATGGGTGATGTTGGCACGCAAGCGCGTTCCGCGTGGATGCAATCGCCCACTCAAACGACGCGAGCTGACGCAGCCGAAGGCGCGGTCGAGCGCGTTCTCTCACGAATCAACGATGTGATTCGCGATGAAGTGACGAGTGGATCGCAAGCTTCGCAGATTCGTCTGGCTGTCATCTTTGGTGGCATGGCGCTCTCTTGGATTGGCGTGCTGGCGTGGCTCTTCTTCACGCCGGAGAAAGCGCCCGACGCGACGGGCGCAAACGCGACAAACAGCACCACGACTGCGAGTGCGAACAATCGTTCGTCGTCGTCCGTCGATGCGAGTTCGTCAAGCGGAATTGATGTCACAACGGGCGCCAATGGCGAATCGATCGCGCCAGTCGCAGCACTCGCGGCGCCTGCGAAGTATCCGCGTGCTCCGGGCTTTGTGCCGTCGAAAGCGCCGAAGTCGGTGCTTGAAGCGGCAAGCAGTGGAGCACAGTGGATCGGTGATCTCGAAGACGCGTCGCGTCAGATTCGTGTTGCGAAAGGCAAGTTGAACGAAGCGCCCGCAACGCGGATTGCATCGGCGCTTTCACTGGCAGCCGACGCTTGGCCATCCGCGACGGGCTATCGCGCGGATGTCGTTCGAGCTGCGGCTCAATGCGCACGAGAGACGCGAGGTACCGACTCTTTGCGGCGTTTCATGCAACTTGTTCCTGGTTCGATCGCTGATGCCAATCGCGCGGGGCTCGCGCCATGGCAGCGCATTTGGCGAACGTCGTTCGGCGCGGGCGTACTCGGCGCGATCGCGCTTGATGCAGCACAGCCGCCTGAAGTTGCGGCAGCAGCACGCGAAGAAATGCGCGTTCGCGCGATTGCGATTCCACGAGGTGACGTCACCGACGCATTTGGCGCGAGCGCGACGGGTGAACTCGGAAAGGGCGCGCGTGAACTCGCTGAAGGCATGGCGCTCGGAACGATCACGGATCTTGAAGATGCGTCGCGCTGGGCACAAGCGGTTGAAGTTGCAGCGCAGTCGCCCGTTCTTCGCGCGAAGGCCGCGAAAGAAGCGATCGACGCGGCGCTGCGCTCGCCCGGTGCGCTCGATAAACCCGGGCCACTTGTTGATTTCCTCGCGTACGCGATTCACATGCTCGACTACACGGGCCGTGGGTCCGATGCACCATTCGTTCGCGATGCGCTCGCGTCGTGGATTGTCGACGAAGGAATTCCACCAACGCGCGTGTGGGTTTTCACGAGTCTTCTCGATGCTGATCTGGCGATTGCGTGGTACGGCCCCGATCTCGTGCTCGCGACCAACGCCGACAAACCAGCGCGCGGCGCACTCGCGGATCGCGTACTTGCAGCGTTTCCAAAGGTTGGGAGTACCGCGATTGGGCAGGCCATTCTTGTCGAAGGTTCGCAACTCGACGGTTGGCGGAAGAACGTCGCGCTACTCGATGGTCTCACCAAAGTTGACGTCGCAGATCGATTGCGAAATGCAGCGGTTGCCCTCGGTTCAGCGCGCGTGGCCCGTGCGTTTGAACTCGGCGATGCGAAGCTCGCGAAGTCTTCCGACGAACAAATGGTCGCGCTGATGGCTCGTGAAGCGAAGGAGTGGAACGCCTCGCCGACCGGTGAGCGCGCGGGCCTTCCCGCGGCTGGAGTGCGCGATGGCGATTTCGCCGACGCGTGGCGTGGGTTAGGACGTGGTGTCGAGCAGCGCATCGATCTTGCACGCACGCTCGCAGCACGACCGAGCGCAGGTGATCTTGGTCCGATTGACGCGCAAGTCGTGGCATTTGAAGCACTGCGTGGGAACCAACCAGACGTGCGTGAAGCGATCGCGACAGCGCTCGTCGATCGGTACTCCAACGGCCCCGAAGTTCTGCGTGCGGTGCTGGATGTTCTTGCAGATGGCGCGAACAACCAATCGGGTGCGCAGCTCGTTTCGAGCCTTGTCGGAACAACGGTTGCAGGAGCGGACTGGCTCGCAGAAGCGCGCGCGCTGTTGATCGAGAAGATTCGAATTCTCGAAGACGATCGCGATCATGCGGTTGATGCAGCGAGTGGCGAAATTGCCGCGATGGCGAGCGCGCTTGCATCTTCGTACGCAAAACAAGGCGCACTCACCGTTGGTGGTCAGCGTGCGGATCGTGCGCTCGCTTCGCTTGCGGATGCACTTCGTGATGAAGCAGCGACGAAGTTCCTCGCCGCACCATTTCCAGCGCCGATTGACGAGATCGAGCGTTTGCGCGCGGCGCGACGCGGTATCGCGCGCAGCGTGACGCAACGCATGGCGGCCGAAACGCCAGCAATTCTCGATTACACCGCGATGCTCGTTGCCGCTCGCCAACCCGCGCTTCAATCGAAACTCACGATGATTCTTGAGAGTGCGCGTCGCGCTCGCGCGACCGCAGGCGGTGCGAGCGAGCAGGTTGAATCGGATCTTCGCGCGATGCTCTCTGTGCTCGGGGAAGTGCTTGCGCCTGAAGCGACGAAACGTGATGAGGAAGCATGAGGTCTCTGATGCAGATACACACGCATTCCAAAAACGATCGCGTCATTCGCATGAGTTGCGCGGGTTTGTGCGCACTCGCATGCGTTGGGTTTGTCGATGCGATGAGTAGTCGCTCCTTCGCAGGGAGTTCCGCGTCAGCGACGATCGCAGCCACCGCCCACACCGTCCTCTCCGCGCAGTCATCGGTCGGCGTGGAAGGTTGGAACGAGCGATTGGAAGCACTCGATCCGATGCGGCCATACGACTATCTCGTGCTCGCTGAGGAAGTCGCAGATGCCGCTTCGAGTGAGCGCGAGCGCCAACTTGCACGCGAACTCTTCGGACTCGCCGGCGCGCTCGACACGGAGCGACTCGGGCGAAGCGCACTTCTCGCGCTCGCGCAGTTCGCTGCGGATCGTCGCGAACGCGATCGCGCGCTCGCTGCGGCCGAAATTGTCGGAGGACGCGGCGGCGCGACGCGCACGTTCCGAATCGAACCGGAACAACTGGAGGCACTTGCGCGCGCCTTTAGTTTCTATCGCCGTGGTGAAGGTCGAAAGGCACTGAATGTCTTGCGGCAAGCCGACGCCGATGCGGTGCTTGAAGAGATCGGTGATGCGATTCCGGGCGGCGCGGCCGGCTTTCGCGCTGAGCTCGAAGCAATGCGCGGCGGCGCGGCGCGCCCCGATCCGATGTCGGTGCGACGACTGCTCCTGCTCGAACTTGCGTTGCGGCAAGGTGACGGGCGCGCGATTTCACTCGACATTTTGTTGCGTGGCGACGAGCCAATCATTGAGATCGATCCGAGTGATCCGGCGGCTCTCTGGCAAGTCGATCCAAACAAGCCGTGGTGGCGGAACGG
>JBJOHQ010000410.1:0-7816 GCA_046047595.1 Planctomycetota bacterium
TGGGTCGGGGTTTGCCCGCCTTGTCACATGACGCCTTGTCGCGTGACGCTTTGTCGCGTGACGCCTTGTCGCGTGACGCCTTGTCGCGTGACGCCTTGTCGCGTGACGCCTTGTCGCATGACGCCGTGTCGCATGACGCCTTGCCGCATGACACCTTGTGCGTGAGAGATGTCGAGAAACTGCGTCGAGGGGCCGCTTGGACTTCGCGCCCTAGGCGGTCCACCCGGCACCCACCACCTACACGACAACTTCATCGCGATCGACAAACAACAACTTGATGACAACCGCGTGAGAGGGAAGGCGCCACAATTCGCAAACTGCCTCGCGATACGCCTCGAGCTGGGCACGATAGAGCGAAACCTTGGCTGCGAAGGCATCCGACGGGGTGTGCACGGCACCGGTCTTGAAGTCGAGAACTGTCGCGTGGGCGACTCGACCCTGAGAATCGTGTGAAAGGACAAGTCGATCGATGCGGCCATGCACCAACGCAGCCCGCCGACTCGGAATGTCCGAATGCACCGCTCGGACAAACGGCACTTCCGTCCGCACTTCGTCACTCGCACCAACCCGCAGCGCCTCCGCTACAGAATCAACCCGTCCGACACCAGCCATGAGGCGCTGAAGCATACCTGCCACATCCGTCGCAATCGCTCCACCGATCGGCGTCGCCTTTTCAACCGCTGTGCGAAGCATGGCCGCGCGAAGCCGAGCGCCATCGGCGGCAATTGCTGTGGGATCGCCGACGAGTTCCTCGATATCGCGGACATGGCGGAAAAACTCGTGCACGAGGACACCGCGCACCGCGATGTCGTCGTCGCCGAAGGGATCTTGCACCCACGGCGACGATGCGCGATGTTCTGACGGCGGTCTCGCACTTGCGCCGCCCGGCGGTTCGCTCGCCGTCCGCGCTGCGGTCTTCTCGTCAGAGAGCCCACTTTCGGAGATCGCGCCGGCGGACATCTCCCTTTCAGGCTCGCGCGAAACAGCAGAGCGCGTTTCAAGCTCTACTTCAGATTCGATCGCTGCGTGACCCGCATCGTTCGCTTGCGCCGTGAAAAGCGGCTCGGTTGTGCGGCCCACCGCCAGCTTTGTTGCGACACTCGCTGCGGCCACAGTCTTCGATGCACCCTCCATAGTTTGCGGCGCTGCATCGGAACTCGCACAAACACCCGCGAATGTGACCGACCAAAACGGATCCCCATTCGGATGCACCGCATCTTTGCGCGCTTCGGTGAAGTCGCCGGCATCGCGCCAGATCGAGGCTGGAAGTGGCGTGCTCGCAACAACCGCTGGCGACGAAATCTCGTCTGACGCGTTCCGAGCTAAGCGCCCTAGAACCGCGGCGATCAAAGCTGCACCAGTGAGTTTCTCGAAACCCAAGCGCTGATCGAAGACGCAGTGCAAGCCTTTCTTGGTGCGGGTCATCGCCACATACAGACTCGACACAGCATCAAGCAACTCTCGCCGCAGATTGTCGCGACGCAACAACTCAAGTTCGGGGATCCACTCGCGCACGGTCGCATTCATCAAAGGCCCAACCATATCGGGATCCTTCGACGGATCGGTCACCAACATGCCCCAGCCCCTCGGCGCTCGATCCCACGGCGAATGCAACGAAGCCAAAACCACTTCGTCGAATTCAAGCCCCTTCGACGCGTGAATCGTCATCACGCGCACAGGATGCCCAGATTCGGCGCCCGATTCATCTGCGGCAATCGCAGTCACAATCTCGGTCAATCGCGCTGGTGGCTTGGCTTCAAAGAGCTCGGCGAGCGAAACGGCGCGTGCCAATCGCGCGCGGTCGCGCGGTGGCAACGAACACGCGTCGAACAATCGGAAGATCGATTGTAAAAACGCGCCAAGCCCTTGATCTGCGATGCGGCCTCGCATGAGTTGCGCAAACCGCACCGCTGCGTGATCTGCAGCTTTGGCACTCCCATGTTCCTCCGAGGGAGCGAGTCCGAGCGGCTTCGCCAGCGCACTGTGACTGACGACGAAGTGAGCCACGCGATCCGACGGGCTATCAATCAACTGTAAGAGATGGACAAGCAGCATCACCGGCGGTGCATCGAGCAGCGTAGAACGCCCCTCGTCGCTCGCATCAATGCCCTCCTCTTTCAAACACGCCACGATGTCTGCGAGCGACTTGTTGTCGCGGACGAGCACACCAACCGTACTCGTGGGACGCTCGCGATGGATTCGCGCCACAACCTGAGCAACCATCTCGGGGACAGTGATCTCGACAACTTGCTCGCCCTCATACTCATCGTCCCCAGCTTCCCCACCGACACCCCCGCCAAGCTCACTCTCGCATGCATCAGCTTCCGACTCCTGATCGACGGCCTCATCCATCGATTCCACCGCGTACTCACCAGCCATGTAGCAATGAATCCAACCAGGAATCTCGGGGCGCGCCGCTTCATGCGGAATGAACTTCCACTCGTCAAGTACCCGCTTCATTGCACTCGAACTCGCGCAGTCGTCGATGCCTTCCGCGCGAAGGAAATCGATCGTGCCCACAAGATCGGCGCGCTCCTCCTCCGTCGTGAGCGGCAAGAGATCCGCCTCAAGAGTTCCGAAGACTGCATTCACAAACTCCATGATCAGTGGCGACGAGCGGTAACTCTTGGCGAGCGTTTCTTCGGGATCGAGGAACTCAGCAGCCTCATGACGGAAGCGATCAATCTGGCCGGGCACTCCGCCGCGCCAACCATAAATCGACTGCTTGGGGTCACCCACGAGTAGGAACTTCCCACCAACGACCGAGGGCTCTGTGCGAACGCTCTGGCCGTGATTCCCAGCATTGGTTGCGCCAATGGCGTCGTTGATCAGCGGTCGCAACGCACGAAATTGCGCGACTGATGTGTCTTGCGCTTCATCGATCGCAAGCGCGCGTACGTCACAACCAAGTGCGGCGCGAATCTCATCCGCCTTGGAGGCGCGACTGTTCGGGTCTCGCGCTGCCTGTCCGACAAGGCGACCGATGTCGCTGAAACTGAACAGACCACTCGCTACTTGCGCATCTCGGATCGCACGTTCTGCGATCGGCATGGCCTGCACGGCGCCCTCCATGCGGCGAACGAGATCATCGAGATGCGCCACCTGTACCGCTCGCGCCACGCGCTGGAGAATTGGCGCCAATCCGTTTGGCGCAGATACGTTGTAGTAGCGATCGCTCTCGAGAATGCCGGTCACAAACTTGGTTCCAGCATCGCGAATTCGCCCCTCGCGGAGCGCGTCGAGCACTTTCTTATGGGCTGGCTTCCACTTGCCGTTCACTTCCCCTTTCGCGTTCGTCGCAAGCGGCGCGTTTTCAAGATCCACGATCAGTTGGTCGAGTTCCGATTTGCGAACACGCGAATTGCTCCCGACCATTCGCTCACGGAGGCGCTGCGCCCAATGCCAAGCCCGCTCAAATGTCTCAGCGTACGCAGAAGTTTCGCCAGCCACCCGCGTGCCGCTCACGGCCGTCGCGCGATAGAGAGTCAATACAGAGCACGCGGACTCACCGAGCAATCCGTCGATGGATGCACCAACGCTCGGCTTTGGCGCACCATCTTCCAAGAGGTCGAGGAGATTCTCCGCCACGGGATCTGCCAAGACGGCGGCTGTTGCGATGGCGCGGATCTCATCCAACTGATGAGGTTCTGCAATGGTCCAATCGGCGGGGAGTCCGAACTCCTCGGGCATCGCCGAGGCGACGCGGTGGAGATACCCGTCGATGGTTCCGACTTGCATGCGGTGTAAATCCAAACACAGCGCAGCCAAGATGATGCGGTACTCCTCGAGCGTTGCTTCACCAACGGTGTCCTTAAAATCTTTTCGCGCCTCCAACCCGACGCCGTCATCGCGCGCGCCAAGCGCCGCGTGCCAGACGATGCGCGCCAGAATCTCACCCGCAGCTTTCCTGGTGAAGGTGACAGCCAAGATGTCTGCAGGAGCAGCCGGACGACCCGCTCGGACTTCGGAAAGACACCACGCAAGCACGCGATTCGCGAGCGTAAAGGTCTTCCCCGAACCAGCGTTCGCCAAGAGCACTGTGCGATCGCGTTTCATTCTGCACCTCCTGCGATGCTCTCGGCGCGCTCTTCACTCGAAACCCTTCGCAATCCCTCGCCCCAAATCACACCCAGTGGATCGCCTCGATAGACCGGCACTTCTTCCGCTGGCTCAAAGGCGCCCGCTTGAATGAGCGCGATGATGCGCGCTGCTTCTTCTTCCGCCTCAAGCAAGTCCTGATCGTCGGCACGCAGAAACTCAAACGCGCTGCTCTCGACTTTCGGGGTGAGATTCACATACCCGAGTTCGGTTGGCGCGACCAGAACCGGACCTCCGAACGCCGATGAGGACAGCGACTTCAGCAGCGTGCGATACAGCGGAAGCTGCAAATCAAGCCAATCGCCATCTGGCAAACGACCATCGCGCTCGTCGCCATCCTTGTGTGCCTCAGTCGGTGAATCGCCACTTTGACCAGACTTGTAATCAAGCGCACGCCACGCACCAGTCTTGATATGACGATCGATGCGATCGATTTGCCCCGTGAGATAGATGCCGTTTGCGTCGGGGAAACACGGCGCGGGGAACTCCCACGGTTGCTGCTTCTTCGCCGATGGCTCGCGCGCGGGCGGATGGAACTTCACTTCGACCGCGCGCACATGCCATCCCGCTTCCGCTTGCTCTTGCTGGATCGCCGCAAATCGGCGCAGGCGTCGACGAACGAGTTCAATCTGGACCCGTACGGCTGGGGCGCTGCTCTTCGCGAACCGCTCCGCAACCACTTGATCAAGTGCTCGCGACAGCGCAGCCTCGAGTTGCGCGCGATCGGTGGTGGGCGCTGGCAGCGCAGCTTCCTCACGACCCCATGCTTCGAGCGCCGCGTGCAGCAGACTTCCGAAGCCATCTCCACCGAGTTCTGATGCGCCATCTTTGCTGTCAGAGAGTCGGAGTCGCGGATCTTGCCGCAATTGAAAGAGATATGGGCAACGGAGATATTGTCGGAACGCTGTGACCGAAATCTGCGTCAGCTGCGTGCCCTTGATCTCTGGAAGCAACGCGATGATTTCTGGCGGAGAGTTCTCGTACTCACGAGAAGCGTCCGACTGAGAAGTACTCGACTGAGAAGTACTCGACTGAGAAGTCATCGACAGCGCCGCCTGCGAGCCGTGTGCCCCCTCGTCCGAGTCGGGCTGCATCGCTGCGACCTGCTCTCGGCGTGCCGGAATCGCGCGTTCCTCACCAAAGAACTGCGCCACCCGATCTGGTAGTTCCTGTGCACCAACCCGCAGCAAGAAACGCGAAGGACGCAGTGGCTCACCATCCATTGCCTTTCGGGGAACGATCACACGCAGGGTGGCACCTTGACGACGCGCTGTTCGCGCCAACAATCCATCGAGGATCCACGCATCACGCGCGACACGGCGCTGCGCGGTCGGCAAATTCGCGGCGCGGCGTAACTGTTCGGGGAGCAGAATCTCACCTATTGCTCCGTCGGGCACCGCGCCTTCGCACATGCCGCACAAGATGAGATGTGGTTCATCGGCGATTCCGACATCAAGCCAACGCACGAGTTCCACTCCATCGGACCCGGTTGCAACTGCTCGGTCAACCACCTGCCGATCCAGCGACTCGCGCAAGATTCCGATCACATCTGCAGCTTCGACAGAGTCTGCGAGACCACGAGGAAAATCGTGCAAATCAGAGAGCGCGCGATCGAATACGCGAACTGCTCGGAACGCGCGTTCATCCGGAACCACTTCAGAATTCGTCGCATCAAGCGATTCAGTGATCTCGCTCCACTGTTTGACAATCGCGCGCAAGGACTTTGCCAACACTCGAACGCGCGCAGAAGACTGGTCGTGACGCTCCTCAGTCGCCCCATCAGCAGTTTCTTCTGCTGTCCGATCCGCACTTTTGTCGGCGATTGCCACGCTTGGCGAAAGAAGTGACGCAAGCGCTTCACGGAAGACAGTCTGAAGAGCCCTGAATGCTGGAGCGCCTTCCGCGCAAGTCGCGACGTCATCTTGCCAACGCGTCGCGGCTGTTGCAGCCCAATACTTCGCGATCACTTCGCCAAAATCCGTCGACGGATCGCAGCCCGACGGCCGCAGCGCGCCAAGTTTCGCTGCCACATCTGGATGGCGTACCCACGCAGCGAGCGCTTCCATGGTGCCCTCGCGAAGCAGCGTTTCAAGTCGCGCAAGCAGTGTCCCCAAGCGAGACGACGAGAACTCGTGACCCCCACTCGTCTGTGCAGAGCTGCCCGCCATTTGCAACGCGCGATCGATACTGCGCTCGAGGTCTTCGTCAGCAGCCATCACGGTGATGGACTCCGCAGTACGCCCAAGAGGAAGTGCCCGCACTGCTTCTACAACAGCATCCCCCGCATCGCCCACAGTCTGCGAAACCAAGATGGAGTCATGCGCCAAGAGATCGGTGGAGAACGCGCGCGCGGCCCACGCCTCATGCTGCGGAAATCCGCTCGAATCAATGTCGTCTTGCGTATGGACGCAGACGTCGATCCGCACTCCGAGCGCCTCGAGTGCATCAAGAAGCGAGCGTTGCACAGGTTCTGGATCTGCAAAAAGAACCACGATGCGCTCGAAACCCCCATCGATCACACTCGGTGTTGCGTGTGCTGATGCCGACACCCCCACGACACTTCCGGAATTGCCTGCAATCTCCTTCTTGCGCTCTCCTTCTTGGCGCAGCGCCTCGTAGACAGCCCGATCGCGATCGATCACACCTGCGCGACGAAGCGCATGCTCATGAAACGCTTCCACTTCCGCAAGCATGCTCCATGCCTCCGCGATGCGCGTGGAAACATCGCCGCGCGCGAGTGCTCCATCGGCTGCCTTCGAAACATCGCGGCAGGATGACATCGACGAGGCTAACTCGCGATCGAGACGCGCCAATCGACGCGCGATGGCACGCCTCAGCGAGTTTGAGATGGGAGGCGCGGCAACTTCGCCCGGAGATTCAGCGAGTTCAAGCTTCTCAAGTGAAACTCCGCCAAGCACCCGTGCAACCCGACACGCCAGATCGCTCGCACTCTTTGACACACTGTTGAAGTGCGATTGTGTGACGTTGTCGGCCGATTCAGCGAACAGTCGATCCACTGTTCCGCGCCATGCCAAAAGAGAACCAAGCGGCGAGAGCAGCGGTTTCGACGGCACAAAAAACCGCGATAGAAACATCCCCGGCGTAACTACGGTCGGTGCAACAAGCGGGTGCCCATTCGCGCGGGCTTGCCGCAACAACTCACACTCAAGCCCGTGCGCAAGTCGACCGCCTGGGACAAGCACCATGGTGCGAGCGAAATCGAAGGGTGGTGAACGATGCCCACCACCGTCGGAGCGCATTGCACAAAGCAGCGCACAAAGCGCTTGCGAAAGTGGAAGCGTTGAATCGAGACGCAGTACTTGACGCATGTTTCCTAATCCCGCCGAAAGTGTGCTCACAGACCTCATCGGCGAACTGTTGCCGAAGTGATCGCACAGTACCTTGAAGATGAGCCACACTCAGAAATGCCGGCAGAAATTCCAGCGAACTTTTTTCGCCGAAAATTCTTCGTACGTTTTTCCGTGTGCTTGGCCTAGCGTTTGTGAAACACGCGCGGCCTTGATCAGGCGGTCTTTGATGCAGACCTCTCTGCATCAGACGTCTTGCTCAATCCCGATACTTCACATGGCACGCTTTGCAATTCGCGCCAACCGCAGCCAACGCAGACTTGAGACGCGCACGCTCCTCGTCGGTCAGTGCTGTCTCACCAGCCGACGCGGCTCCCGCAGTGTCGACCGCAGTGCCACCCGCAGTGCCA
>JBJOHQ010000411.1:0-18913 GCA_046047595.1 Planctomycetota bacterium
GCGACAGCGGAAACAACGACAACGCCGCGACACACGGTTGTATACAAGGTTGTGTACAAGGTTGGCGCTGAACAGGATCGCGCCGCCGCCTCGTTTGCAACACTCGGTGCGGGCAACGTGAAGGGTTTCAAAACGCATGAGTTGACGCCAAGCGAACTCTTCACCTGTAAGGCAGCCGACGGCGTGACGGAACTCTACGGAAAGCTGCATTTTCCGCCGAAATTCGATCCCTCCAAGAAGTACCCACTCATCGTTGAGACGTACGGCGGGCCGACGGTGAAGTTGGTCACCGATCGCTTTGAAGCGGGCGATGCGATGGCGGCGCTTGGGTTCATTCTGATGACGGTCGACAATCGCGGTACGCCAGGTCGTGGGAAAGCGTTCGCAAGCGCGGCGTACATGAAACTCGGCGTCGTCGATGCCGACGATCAAGCAGCGGCGGTCACGCATCTCGTCGCGACGCGACCCTACATCGATGGCGCGCGCGTCGGAATCACCGGACATAGTTACGGCGGCTACATGAGCGCGATCTGCGCGATTCGTCATGCAGAAGTCTTCGCCGCTGCGGTCGCTGGCGCGCCGCCGACCGATTGGCGGCAGTACGACACGATTTACACCGAGCGCTACATGCGAACGCCGCAAGAGAATCCCGAAGGCTACGACGAAGGAAGTTGCATCAAGCAGGCCGCGAAACTCAAGGGAAAACTGCTTCTTCTCCACGGCATGATGGATGACAACGTGCATCCCAACAACACGTTTGAACTTGCCAACGCGCTGCAAGCGATCAACCGACCATTCTCCATGATGCTCTATCCGAATTCTGATCACGGCATTCGAAGCCCGTCGGTTGAGAGTGTGAAGTGGTCGTTCTTTGTCGAAGCGCTCGCGCCGGTCGCGCCCGAGTGGCCAACCAAGCCAGCAGCGCGTGAGTCAGCGACCACGCCAGCCGCGCCCGCAACAGATGGAGGTTCGCGATGAGTCTTGGTGAACGCACATTGCCGCCGGATCGATCACACGTTGCGACGGAGCAGCGGCACGACGAATCGCGCGCACTCGATCGACTCGACACAGACGACATCGTGCTCTTACTCGCGCGTGACCAACGTCGCGCGGTCGAGTCGGTGGAGCGCGCGGCGGAAGAGATCGCGCGATTTGCCGATGCAGCCGCGGCTTCGCTTGCGCGTGGCGGACGGCTTGTGTACGCGGGTGCTGGCACGAGCGGTCGACTCGGCGTACTTGATGCGAGTGAATGTCCGCCGACCTTCCGCAGTGATCCTGCGCAAGTCGTTGGAATCATTGCGGGCGGCGACGGCGCGCTGCGCCGCTCGAGCGAAGGACGCGAAGATGAAGAGACGGGGATCGCGGAGGAGTTCGCGCGGATCTCGCTCGATGCGCGCGATTGCTTCCTCGGGATCGCCGCGGGTGGAACGACGCCGTATGTTCTTGGCGCGATTCGCCTTGCGAAAGAACGCGGCGCGGTGACTGGCTTTTTGACTTGTGCGCCGCACGCGTGGCCGGATCATTGCGACCATCGCATCGTGCTTGAGACGGGCGCGGAGATTTTGACGGGCTCGACGCGTCTCAAGGCTGGAACCGCCACGAAGATCGCGCTGAACGCGATCACGACGGCGATGTTCGTGCGACTTGGAAAGACCTATGGAAATCTCATGGTCGATCTCGCGGCGACCAACGACAAACTCGTCGATCGCGCGTGCCGCATCTATCGCGAGTTCTTCGCGACGGACTCGCGCGAAGAGTCGCATGCGATGCTCCATGCGGCTGGCGGCATGCTCAAGGTTGCAATCGTGATGCGCGCCCGCGGAGTTGCGCGCGGTGAGGCCGAAGCGCTTCTTGCCGCACATGGCGGAAATCTCCGCGCTGTGATCGGGTGATGAGCACGCGTGATGCTGTACACGGCGTTCGCGGCGCACAAAACGCACAAAACGCACAAAACGCACAAAACGCACAAGGCACCCGTCTTCACGGGTGCCTTGGTGCATGTTCTCGATTGTGCGCTTCGCGGTCGCTGCTGCTGCGGCTCACTCTGACGCTATTTACGCCAAAGCGAGCAAGTTGCGAAGCAGGTTGCGAGCGCTCATCTCTTCGCGCTCGCCGCTGCGGCGGCTCACTTTGACGCCAATCACGCCAAAGCGAGCAAGTTGCGAAGCAGGTTGCGAGCGCTCAAACACGCGAGCGCTCAAATACGCGAGCGCTCAAACTTAGATGTTGTCGTTGAGGCCCTTCATCGCGCGGATGCGAACCTTGCGGCTCGCTGGCTTCGCCTTGATGGTGATCTCTTCGCCAGTGAAGGGGTTCTTGCCCTTGCGTGCCTTGGTGGCTGGCTTGTTGACGGTGCGCATCTTCGCGAGACCGAAGAGATTGAACGAGCCGCAACCCTTCTTGCCGAGGTCAGCCATCATCATTTCGTTCAGGGTTTCGAAGACATGAACGACTTGCTTGCGGGTGAGACCCGTGATCGTCGAGATGTCCTTGTAGATGGAACCCTTGGTGCGAATCTTGGAAGCTGGGGTGATCTTGATCTTGCTAGCCATAGTGTCGGAATCCTTTCGAGGCATGCGTGACAAGCTCCTTGCTTGTCGATTTTGCGGAAAATAAAGGCCTTGGACGTTGCGTACAAGGCCTTGCGGTACTGAAAATGACGAAAAACGCGGGGTTTTTCGCGTTTCGCCCAAAATTGGCGGTTTTCCCCGCGTTTCCGACGTGTTTTGTCGTTCACCGACACGCTGCCACAAAGATCGCTCGCGCTTAGACGGGAATCGTGTCGTCGTCTGAGTCGAGGAATGCCGAAGGTCGGCGCGGTGCAACCGGTGGCTTCGCCGCACTTGATGGCGGCGCAATGACTGGTGCGCTCGGAACGGTCGAACGCGCGATGCGCTGCATAGAAACGCGGAAATCCCCGATCGGCAGCGAGATTCCGCGCTCAAGGCGCTTGCGATACCAACGCTTGCCGTCATGCATGATGCCCGACGAACTTCCGGCGTCAATGAGGGACCACTTCTCGCTTCCGATCGCAATCACCGCGTGCAGCGGATCGACCGATGGATGGCACAACTGCAGATCCATCGTGTTGGCGCGGCCGATGGTGAGGCGAGGCGCGCCGCTCGAACGAGCCGCCGCAAGTCCCGTCAAATCGGCGCAAAGATGCACATTTCCCTCGTGGTCGGTCACGACGAGGATGTCACGCGTTGGGGCAGGTTCGCCGTCGGTGAGTTCTTCGATCGCGAGTTTCACCACGCGATTGGTCGAGCCGTCGGCGGACACCTCCGGTCGCGCGTCGATCCACTCCGGCTGATGCGGCGATCCGCCACCGAGCCACACGTAGACGCTGCCAACACAAACCCAGTTGTCGGCCGAGAGCATGGCCGACCGCGTTGGACCCGACTCAACCTCGAGGCCGCCGATCGAGCCAGCGTCGCAGGCCATCCAGCGACCGTTCGATTGGAAAATGAACGCATGTCGACGACTGACCTTCGCGTTGTCGACCACGAAATCGCAGTTCGACTCGCGTCCGATCCAGTATCCGCGCGTGGGATCGAGCTTTTTCTGGGCGAGGACGGTGCCGTCGGGTTGGGACAGGATGAGTTCAGCCACGGGACTCGCAGGATAGAAGGAATGGCGCGCGTGTGTCAGCGACGACCGTCGACAGGCGCGCGGCCCACGGAGTGATACGCAAAACCGTGGGCTTGCATTGCCTCGCGTCGGTAGAGATTTCGTCCATCGAAAATCAATTTTGATGGCATCACCGCGGCGAGCCGGCTGAAATCAGGGGCTCGGAACTCGTTCCACTCGGTCGAAATCACAAGCGCATCGGCGCCTTCGGCCGCGTGATAGAGATCTCGGGCGTGTTCCGCCGCTGGCAGCGCCTTGCCGAGGTTTTCGAGCGCCACTGGATCGAAAGCGCGGATCGATGCACCGGCTGCGAGGGCGCGTTCCATCAACGCGATTGCTGGCGCTTCACGAATGTCATCGGTGCGCGGCTTGAAGGCGACGCCCCAAAAGCCCAGGCGCTTTCCGCGCAGATCCTTGCCGAGGACGCCTTCGACCTTCGTCCAGAAATGGGAACGCTGTGCCTGATTCACGCGGTGTACCGCCGCATTCAACTCGCACTCGAAACCGGCTGCGCGCCCCATCGAGACGACCGCGAGCGTGTCCTTCGGGAAGCAGGAGCCGCCGTAGCCGAGGCCTGGATAGAGGAACTGGTTGCCGATGCGCTTGTCGGCGCACATCCCTTCGCGCACGCTGGTCACATTCGCGCCATAGCGCTCGCAAAGATTGGCGATTTCGTTGATGAACGAGATCTTGCAGGCGAGCATGGCGTTCGACGCATACTTCACCATTTCCGCCGAGCGAACATCCATCACGAAGATCGGATTTCCTTGGCGCACGAATGGCTCGTAGAGATCGCGCATGACGGCGGCCGCGTGCTCGCTCTCAACGCCGCACACGACGCGATCGGGCTTCATGAAGTCGTTGATTGCATCGCCTTCCTTCAAGAACTCTGGGTTATCTGCGATGTGGAAGGGAATCTTCGTGCGCGAGGCGATGAGGTCGCGCACCTTGTGGCTCGTTCCAACGGGCACCGTACTCTTCACAACGACGGTCTTCGGCGAGGCGGCTGGTCCGATCGCTTCGATCGCATCGGCGATGTCCTCAGCGACGCGCAAGACGTACTGCAAATCAGCGCTTCCGTCTTCATCGCTCGGTGTGCCGACACAAATGAAGATGACGTCCGCGTGCTGATAGGCCGCCAACTTCTCCGTCGTGAACGACAAGCGGTTTGCTTGCGCGTTTCGCAGAATCATCTCGGAGAGGCCTGGCTCATAGATCGGGCTCTCGCCGCGACGCAGCATCGCAACCTTTGCGGCGTCGACGTCGAGGCAAACGACATCGTTGCCCGTTTCGGCGAAGCACGCTCCCGTCACGAGTCCTACGTAGCCGGTCCCGACCATTGTCAATCGCATGTTCAATTCCTTTCAGGCTCTCGGGGTCGAGAGGGGGGCACAATCTAGCACCCCACTGGCAAGATGCGCCTCAAACTGAATCAACCCGCGCTTGATTGTTGTCATCGCGCCTTCGCGCGCTCCGGCGTAGCCGCCGAGCCCCGATGTCGCGACCACGCGGTGACAGGGCACAACGACCGGCAGGGGATTTCGCCGAAGCGCTTGGCCGATCGCGCGACAAACCGCGTGTCCGCCGCCGAGTTCGCGCGCAATCCAGAGGTAGGTCCGCGTTTCGCCAAACGGAATGCGACGGGATGCGGTCCAAACGTCGCGTTGGAAGGTCGTGCCGTGGCCAACGGGGAGCGCATCAAGGTTGCGGAAGTCTCCGGCAAAGTAGCCGCGAACGCGCGCGGCCATGTCGAGCGCTTCGAGATCGTCGAGGTGACAGGGCGGCGCAGTCGCGCCATCGACGAGCCAGTCGGCGACGAGATGTCCGTTTCGGCGGCCAACCGCGAGCGTTCCGATTGGCGACTTCACGATCGCGCGGCTATCGCCGCCGAGTTGATCGGTCATCGCGATCGCGGGATGGTGGCGAGATGGAAGGCCCAAGAGCGCAGCGTAACTGCCCAAGAGCGCAGCGTAACTGTCCAAGAGCGCAGCGTAACGGCCCAAGAGCGCAGCGTAACTGCCCAAGAGCGCAGCGTAGCGCCGACGCCGCCGTCGACTACTATCCGCGCTCCATGAGCGCCCCCTCAACAGCCGCTTCTCCAAGCCACGTTTCTTCAAGCCACGCATCCTCGCGCCCGATGCCCGCGGGCTTCCCCTCCGACATTCCCCTCGACGCGATGAGCATTGACTTGCTCGCGATGCTCGAGCGCTATGACCCAGCCGCCGCGCGTTTGTTCGCGCAGGAGGCCGAGCGCCAAGCCACCACGCTCGAACTGATCGCGAGCGAAAACCACGTCTCGACTGAGGTCATGCACTCGGTCGGCTCGTGGCTGACGAACAAGTACGCCGAGGGCTATCCCGGCAAGCGCTACTACGGCGGCTGCGAGTTCCACGACGGTATCGAAGACCTTGCGCGCGATCGCGCGAAGCAACTCTTCGGCTGCAAGTTTGCGAATGTCCAACCGCACTGCGGAGCGAACGCAAACACCGCCGTCTTCATGGCGATGTGCGAGCCAGGCGACACGATTCTGTCGCTTCCGATTAAGTCGGGTGGCCACCTTTCGCACGGCCTGAAGGTGAACTTCTCGGGCACCTTCTACAAGATCGCCGAGTACGACCTCGACGCTGCAACCGAACTCCTCGACTACGACGCGATTGCGCGCATTGCCCGCGAAACAAAGCCGAAAATGATCATCTGCGGTTACTCCGCGTACCCGCGCGTGATCGACTTTGCGCGCTTCCGCGCGATCGCCGATGAAGTTGGTGCGGTGCTCATGGCCGACATCGCCCATATCGCGGGCCTCGTCGCGTCGGGCGTGCATCCGTCGCCATTCCCACATGCGCATATCGTGACGACGACGACCCACAAGACGCTCCGTGGGCCGCGCGGTGGATTGATCCTCACGAACGACGAAGAGATCGCGAAGAAGGTCGATCGCAAGGTGTTCCCCGGCTCGCAAGGCGGGCCGCTCATGCATGTGATCGGCGCGAAAGCCATCGCGTTCGGCGAAGCGCTGAAGCCTGAGTTCAAGACGTACTGCCAACAGGTCGTGAAGAACGCGCAAGCGCTCGCCGCGGGCCTCGTGAAGCGTGGCTATCGCCTCTGTTCGGGCGGCACCGACAACCACTTGATGCTCGTCGATCTGCGCGCTCGCTCGGCCGACCTCACCGGCGCCGACGCCGAAAAGTGGCTTGAGAAGGCGGGCATCATCGTCAACAAGAACGGCATTCCGAATGACCCGCGCTCGCCGATGATCACAAGTGGTCTTCGTCTCGGTACGCCCGCGCTCACCTCGCGCGGCTTGAAGGAAGCCGAGATGGAACTGGTCGCCGCGTGGATCGATCGCGTGCTCGGTTCGTCGGGCGATGCAGCCACAATCGCAGCAGTGCGCGGCGAAATTCGCGCATTCTGCGGGAAGTTTCCACTGTTCCACTGATCGCTGGATGACGACTCTGTGAGCCAAACGAGCGCGACAGTTCCCGAAGAGTGGCGAACGCTCTTCGAGGGTCGCAACGTCGTCTTCGCAGGGTTGCCGCCGGCGCCGCCGAAGGCAGCGAGCCGCGTTGGGAAGTTCTCGTTGCGCGCCGCGGTGATTCTCATCGCAGTCGCCGCAGCGGTGGGTGCAGGCGTTGGGCTTTCCGTCGCCAGCGGCCGCTGGTGGGTCGGCTTCGTCGGGTTCGCAATCGTCGCGTGGATCGCATCGCTGCTTGCGATCGGCATCGTCGGCGCGATCAAGGTCGAGCGCGAGGCGATCGCCAAGCGTCGCGCGCGGGCGCTGATGGACCCGATTGGACGCTTGCTTCCCGATCGCGGCACGTCGCGAAAGGCCTACCGCGACCCGGCGAGTTACGCGGGGTTGTTTGCGATCTCGCCGCGCCCCGCGCTCATCTTCGATGTGGCGCTCTTCGACGTGATGCAGCGCGACAGGCATGCGAGTTCGCTCGCTCCGCGCGGCCGATTGCCCGAGCCAGAGATCCTCGAAACCTCTGCAATTCCCGCAGGAACGTCGTTCTTCGGGCTCATGCTGATTCTTCAGACCACATCAGCCTGGGCGCAGGTGATCCCCGCACTTCGAAGCGGTGCGCCGCTCCACTGGTCGCTCTGGTACGCGATTCCACTCCTCGTCATCGGTGTCTATCTGATCGTGCGCGACCCGTGGCTCCGTCGGACATTCAATGTTCCACGCTTGTTCGGCGCCGACTCCGTCATCGGTGCGGGTTGGATCCGCGACGCAAAGGGCGAAGTTTGGACGGTCGATGATGCGATCGTGCTCGTGACGCTCGCTGGCGGCGGCATGGAGATTCGGCTCATCAAGCCGACGAAAGTGTTGTCGTTTTACCTGCCGATCATGATGGGGAAGCCGGGGACGGGCCGTTCGAAGAAGGGTGCAGGGTTCACGGGGCTTGGACTGCGGAAACGCGCGAAGGCGGTCGCCGTCGACGCCGCGCGGGGGGCCGTTGAGGCGGTCGGCATCGAGGACGATGAGGCGCCCGATGTCGATATGCCATCGTCGAAAGAGCCGCTGCGCCTGCTTCTTTCGAGCTGGACCTATCCCGAGCCGCGCACCGATCTTGCGATGCGCACCTGATGGTGAAAGGGCGCTCGTCCGCCGCGTGTTGTTTCCAACGGCCCCGTCGGGCCGATAGAGAAACTCCATGCACGAACACTCTCAGCCGTCGCTTCCTCACATGCAGGGCTTGGCAGATTCCGCGATCGACGCGGCGTGGGCGATCGTGCCGCCGGATACCGATCTTGAGACGAGTCGACTGCTGCCGGTCGTCGTCGGCGCGCATCCGCGAGCTGAAATCACCGATCGGCCGCTTGCGAACCGTTTGGTCGCGGCGATTCGGCAGTGGCAGCGCGCGAACGTCGCCAATGAACGCGATCGATTGCTACCCATCGTGATGACCGATGTCTGGTACCTCAACGATCGTGAATTGCTGTTGCAGCCGTCGATTGCGATTGGTGAGCCGGGCTCGAATGCCGCATGCGCGTACTACGGAACCCGCTTGCCGCAGGCGTATGTGGTCGACGGACAATTGCAGGTGTTCGCGGATCTCGAGTTCCTCGAGCCGAGCGTTGCGATGTGGGGGATTGACGCGAACACAACGCGCACCGCACTCGATTGGTTTATCGCGCGGCATTTGGCGCGATTTCTTGAGTGTGTGCACGTGGCGTGAGTCGCACACCCGCGCACTTTCACACGCTTGTTGCAAATCGTCCATGCGCGATTGAGTCGGCGATTCCCGCGAGATTCATCGCGCGAAACGCTCTTCCCAAGAGAAGGGCTGCCAAGTCATCCGAGATTCCCGCGGCCTTCGCTCGCGGCAAGAGGAAATCGCGATAGCGAGCGTCGGCTGCGAGATGATCAGACGTGGCTTTTTCAGATTTGGCCAACTCAACGAGTTCCGCCAAGAGCGGCAACTCTTCATTCATGCGCGCCGTGAAAGCCGCGAGATGCGCATGCAGCGGAACACTTCCGCCATGCGTGAGTACTGCCTTGATCCCAATCGGTAACGCGCGAAGTCGTGCGACTGACGTGCGCCACGCAGGAATATCGATATCACTCGGCGGAACTGGAATCGAGATGTACGACGAGCCCGGCGAAATCATGCCAAGAACGTCGCCGACAAACACGCGATCGATCGCCGCGTCGTTTCCTTCGCAAGCAAGTGCCCACGCATGATGATGCCGCGCATGGCCAAGCGTTTCGATGGCGGTCCAGCGAAGTCCGCCGCAGGAAATAGTCGCGCCATCGTCGACCGCGCGCACGAGATCCGGCGCGATCGGCAGGGGATCGCCGTAATGACGTTCGTAACGTGCGCCGTGGACCGCGCGTGATCCGGCGATCAAGCGCGCGGGATCGATGAGATGCCGTGTACCGCGCGGATGGACGAAAACGGGAACGCCCTCGCGTGCAAAGTGGCCAGCGCTACCTGCGTGATCGAGGTGAATGTGCGTGACGAAGATGCCCGCGAGATCGCGTGGTCGGACGCCGTGCTGGTCGAGTTGCACGCAGAGTTTGTCGTACGCAACCGCGCAGCCGCATTCGACCAAGACAGGCGCGCTGGGGCCGCAAATGAGATACGCAGACGCGGTGCCTGGAATCTCAAGGTAGTTCGTATCGAGCGTGAACGCGCGCGGCATGGACATCGGCGCAGCGTATCGAGTCACGAATCGGAGTATTTCGTGCGTCAAACTGAACGGCCCGCCGCGAATGTGAGCAATGACCCATCTCGCGGTACGCTGCCGTGATGCCTCGTCCGGCCATTCACTACGTCACGCAGCCAAAGGCTTGGGCAACAGTCATTGCCCCAGTCCGCCTCGAAATCATCGAGTCGTTGCGCATGATCGCTCCGTGTTCGATTGCGGAACTCGCGGCGGCACTCGATCGACCTGCAGATGCGCTCTACCGACACATCGCGAAACTCGAGCGCGCTGGCGTCGTGGTTTCCGCGGGTATGCGGCACACTGGACGTCGATCGGAACAGGTTTACGATTTGGTCGCCGACGACTTGCGCGTCGCATTCAAGGATGCAAGTCAACGTACGGCAAACAAGGCGTACAACGACACAGTGCAGTCGATTGTGAAGATTGTGAGTCGCACCTCGCGCGATGCTGCTCAGGCAGGGCAACTCGCAGGAAGCAGCGACGAGCGTGTACTCATCGGCAAAATCGAGCACGCATGGCTGACGCACGAAGAGTTCCAGGCCGTTCGCGCGATGATGATGGGGATCAAGGAGTTCATGGACTCGCGGAAGGGCCGCCGCGAAGGACGCTTGTACTGCGCGGCCTTTGTCGCGCTCCCCGTGACGCGCAAGCGCGGCGCCACGGCGCGTACCGAGCGGAAGGCCGCCACCGCCAAGCGAACGAAGCAGGCGACGCGAACGGGTCGTCAGGAGCGTGGTGCTCGCGGAGCGCGCAAGTCGCGCTCAGACGGTTGACGCCGACCACGAGATTCGCGTCGGTTCGAGTGAGGGAATGAAGTGCTTGCCGCCGCGGAGGGGCAGGTGGGCTTTGTCGGTCCGTGTAGGTCCGCGTGGGTCCCCGTAGGTCCCCGTAGATCTCCATGTATCCCCGTCAACCTTCGTCATCGAGGGGCTCGGGAAGGGCGTGTCGCTCCATTCCTTCCTGAAAGGCGGAGTCGACGTCGTCGCATCAAGATTCTGCAGAGGTAGTGCTTGACGAAAGGTACTGTATACATTACAGTACTGAAATGTCCGCATCACTTGACGACAAGTTAGAGCGCGATCTCAGCGTCGGGACGGCGTGGCTCGTGGTCTTGGCGACCATTGCCCGTGCAGAGGAGCCGATCCACGGCTACGAGATTGCCCGACAACTCGCGGCGGAGGCGCCAGAAGGGCTTTCCTTCAAGCAAGGAACGCTCTATCCGATGCTCCGCACGATGGAATCGGAGGGCCTTCTCCGCAGTGAACTGGTTCCGTCTTCGGAAGGCCCTGCGCGCAAGTGCTTCACGCTCACTGCCGATGGTCGCCGCGTGCTTGTCGCGTGGCATGACACCTGGCGTCGCACCAATAAATGGGTCAACCGAGTCCTTGGAGGCGTTGATGAACTCCGCTAATCGTCCATCCGATCAGAGTGCGCCCGTTGATCCTGTGCGCGCGTATCTCCTTCAACTCGAGCTCACACTTGAGCATTGTGATCCAGCCCTGCGTCACGATGCGTTGATTGATGCGGAAGAGCATATGCGCGCTTCGATTGCCGCGGGAACTTCGCCCGCGCAGGCGATCGCTGAGTTTGGTTCGCCGGAAGAGATCGCCGCCGCGTATCGGTCTGTTCCAACGAAAAGCGGGTCACTGCGGTCATCGATCTCGTCGCTCGATTCTTCGGTAGAGAGCCGCGCTGCATCAACCGCAAGTGCAGTTGATGGGGGAGCGAATGTGTCGAGCGCCGCGTCGGCTGCAGCTGTTCATTCTGACAGCGGCGCGGCGCCGTCGCGCTGGCAACGGATGCGCCGCATTCCGCTTCTTGGAATCTGGTTCCATCCGATCGCGTGGCGCTCGCTCGTGTATTTCGGTGTCGTCGGCTTCCCGCTTGCGCTCGCGTACTTCGTGTGGACTGTGACCGTCGGGTCGGTCGCATTGGGTCTGATGCCGATTTTGATTGGGCTTCCGATGTTGGTCTTCCTGCTTGGGTCTGCACGCGCGCTGAGCCTTTTCGAAGGGAAAGTGGTCGAGTTTTTCCTTGGTGTACGCATGCCACGGCGAACGCAGCCAGTTGCGGGCGTCGTCGTCGATGGTGTGACCGAGGTCCGATTCTGGCATCGGATTTGGTGCTGGCTTCGCGACATCCGCAGTTGGCTCTCGCTTGCGTATCTCGTTGGCAACTTCCCCGTCAGTGTCGCGGCGTTCGTTGTGACGTTCACGCTTTCCGTGTTCGGAGTAGTGTTGGTCGCGCTGCCAATCTTGGATCTCTTTGGGTTACCGATCGGAGTCGCGGAGATGGACGACTCGACGCGCATCCAGTTCCTCTTCACCGAAGTGAAACCTGATGCGGACGGCAAACTTTGGTTGCCGAGCGGAGCCGCAGTTCCATCGTTCTTGATCGGATTCGGTGTGCTCACGGCGACGCTTTGGCTTGCCCGCGGCATGGGCTGGGTGTACGCGCATGTGGTACAGGCGATTCAGGTCGCGCGGCCGCGGCCTGCCACCAACTCGCGATGAGGGTTGGCCGCGAAGTCGTGCGAGTTTGCTCTCGCGAGAGTGGCGGAATACGATGTTGTCGTTCGTATCTAAAAAACAACATGAGGCGGCTTGGTGTCGAGTCGCTGCACTCGCGTGTTGTTGAGAACGACGCGATCGAAGGGACCTTGAGATGAACGTCAGTACAACGCTCGTCACCATCGCGATGTGTTGCACATCGTTGACAGCCGAGAATCAACAAGAGGCCGCATCGCCATCAGTCGCCGCTCCATCGGCGACCACATCCACATCCATATCCACAGCGACGATCGCGCTGCAAGCGTGGACGCGACTCACCACCGAGCCTTACGCAGGGAAACAAGACGACATCTTCTTCGTTACCCCTGACCTCGGTTTTTACGGCAACGGTGCAGGCAAGCTTTTCCGCACGGTTGATGGTGGAGTGACGTGGGAAAAAGTCTTCGAGCAGAAGGGGACATTCGTTCGCTGCCTCGCCTTCACCGATGAAAAGCACGGTGTGATGGGCAACATCGGTCCTGGCTATTTCCCCGGCGTCACCGACGCGACACCGATCTATCGAACGGAAGATGGCGGAACGACGTGGACTCCGGCGCGCTCGATCGAGGGAGAACCTGTCGTTGGCCTCTGCGCATTCGATGTCATCAAGGTGCCGTTCATCAACGCGGGCAATCTCGATCATCGACCGCGCATCTTTGGTGTTGGGCGCGTCGGCGGACCGACGGCATTCATTTGGTCAGACGATCTTGGTCAAACGTGGAAGCAGGGGAAGATTCCCGCGATTGGCGCGATGGCGTTTGATGTGAAATTCCTCGATGAAAATCGGGGCTTCATCGCCTCTGCAACTCATGCGGATGTCTCGCAAGCACAGGCGCTCATCCTTGCAACAGAAGACGGCGGCGCGACGTGGAACGAGGTCTACCGCTCCACGCGACCGTTCGAGACGACGTGGAAATTCTCGTTTCCCACGAGCGAAACCGGCTACTGCACCGTGCAGTCGTACAACCCCGATCCTGCGGCATCACAGCGCTTCGTTGCGAAGACGACCGATGGCGGAAAGACGTGGACGGAGATTCCACTTGTGAACGACCACAAGGTTCGCGAGTTTGGAATTGCGTTCGTCGATGCCGAGCGCGGCTGGGTCGGCGCGATGCCGCATGGCTTCGTGACGAGCGATGGCGGAAAGAGTTGGTCGCGCGTCAACTTTGGGAACGCAGTGAACAAGATTCGTCTGGTGCCATCGAAGGATGGAGTCGTTGGTTACGCCATCGGTGTTGAGGTGCACAAGTTGGTGCTCCCGACCGATACATCACACGCAGAAAGTGCTTCGCCTGCAGTGAAGAAGTAACTCGTAGAGATCACACCATGCACAAGTACTCGCCTTGCTTGTGCCTTGCATTGACGGAATTGCGTGTAGTTCATCCCTCCGACGCTCCGCGATAGTAACGCGACATCCCTGCGACAACCCAACCGACATCCATCCTCGTGCGCGAAACTTTTGCACGATGGAGTGAGCGAAAGAACCCCTATGCAAAACACATCTCTCACGACACGCGGACTGACCATCAAGGGACTCGTCAAGATTCACCCTGGCCCCGTTTGCGCGCTGCGTGGCGTGGATCTTGAGATTCCAGAGGGCATGTTCGGCTTGCTCGGGCCGAACGGCGCGGGCAAGTCGACCTTCATGAACATCGTCGCGGGGCTT
Organism: Planctomycetota bacterium; assembly: GCA_046047595.1. Lineage (GTDB taxonomy): Bacteria > Planctomycetota > Phycisphaerae > Phycisphaerales > SM1A02 > QWPT01. The sequence goes on from JBJOHQ010000411.1 coordinate 14,017, forward strand.
ATCGAGCCGACCGCGGGGAAAGTGTTGCTCGACGGCACCGATGTCGTTGAGAACCCGCGCTTCATGCGTGAGCGACTTGGGTATCTCCCGCAGGACTTCGGCTTCTATCCCGATCTCACGGGTCGCGCGATGCTGGAGTTCTTGCTGAAGTTGAAAGGCGTCACGGGGCCACAGGGGCGGCGCGCGCTCGCGGATGAACTGCTTGAGCGCGTGAATCTCACGAGCGCTGCGAAGCGCAAGGTTGGTGGCTATTCCGGCGGTATGAGGCAGCGTCTTGGTCTCGCGCAGGCGATCGCGGGAAATCCGCGCGTTCTGATCGTCGACGAACCAACGGCGGGTCTCGACCCCGAGGAGCGGCAGCGCTTCTACCGCCTGCTCGGCGAGATGAGCTCGGGGCGCGTGGTGTTGCTCTCGACCCACATTGTCGATGACGTTTCGACGCTCTGCCCGCGACTTGCCGTGATTCGCTCTGGTGAAGTTGTCGCGAACACGACGCCGAGCGCAGCGCGCGCCGCCGTCGATGAACTCATCTTCGAGGGGTTTGTCGCTGATGCCGCACTTCCCGCTTTCGCGCAGGAACATCGTGTGATCAGTGCAGTCCTCAACGAGGGCCGCAACAATCGCGTGCGTGTCTTTGTCGGGAGCGATCGTGCAGCACCTCAAGGTTTCGCGCGTAGCGCGGCAACGCTCGAGGATGCGTATCTCGTTCTCATGCGCTGCCCAAGCGAAGAGATTCCTGCTGCGTTGACGCGCGCGACGCCAGAATTCGCGGAACATGCGGTTGGAGGTGCAGCGTGAGTGCGCGCCTCTTGGCAATCCCACTTCTCGAACTCAAAACGGCATGGAAGCGGCCCATCAACATCATCATGTTGGTGGTGTTTGGTTTTATGTCGTTTGGGTTTGTGATGGGTGGCGTGCAAGTGAGCACCGGAAGCGCAGATACGGGCGGTGCGAAAATCGCGATCAACTCCGCATTCAATCTTGCATTCGCCGATGCAGCGTTGTTTGCGCTGATCCTGCCGTTTTTTGCGGCTGTTGTGTGCGGAATGCCCGTGCTTGGTGACTTCGATCGCAAGATCAATCGGCTCATCGCTGCGACGCCGATCTCGCATGTCGGATACGCGTTTTCACGATTTCTGGCGGCGTTTTGCGTTCTTTTGGTGATTCTTGGTGTGTGGCTGGTCTTACAGATTGGTTTCTACGAGTTCATTCCACTTGATCCCGCAGAACGCATGCGCGGGTCGTTCCATCTGTGGAACTACATCTTTCCCAAGTTGCTCTTCGGGCTTCCACTCGCACTCTGCATTGGCGGAGTTTCGATGTGGCTCGGAGTGCGAGCGCGACAGCCGGTGCTCGTCTTCGCGCTTCCAGTGGTGATCGTGGTGTCCGGTCTCTTCTTCGTCTGGACCTTCAATCCAGAGTGGTTGCCGCTCTGGGTGAACCACCTGATGCAATACATCGATCCGACGGGCTTCCGTTGGTTCCTTCGGAATTTCGTCGAAGAAGATCGTGGTGTTGCGTTCTACAACTCGGCCGCGCTCGCGCCGAGCGCAGCATTCGTTCTGAGTCGCATGGCGCTTTGCGCTGTGGGCCTCGGCGCGGTGTGGATGACGGGACGAAGGCTAGCGCGCACCGAATACGCTGATCTTCGTGCGGGTGATGTGAATCAACTCATCAGTCGGGCGAAACTCGCCACAATCCGCAGTTCGTCGATCGAACACGCGGCAATTGCCGCGCGAGGAGGCGCGCCCGCTTCGACTTCGCGGGCACCTGGCTTTGTGCGCGGTGCAATCGACATCGCGCTTCTCGAGACGCGCACGCTGCTTCGCTCGCCCGGCGTTTGGCTCTTCGGGCCACTCATCCTCGTGCAAGCATGGGCTGCGACGAGCTTCCGTTTGGGACCGCTCGACACGCCACTTCTGATCACCACGGGTTCAGCGGCTGCGAGCGTCTTCAACACGCTCACGCTCTTGCTCTGTTTTCTCGTCCTTTTCTACACAGTCGAGAGTCTTGTGCGTGAAGAGCGCTGCGGACTGAGTGCGATCTTTCGCGCAGCACCTGTGCCGACGGCGTCGGTGCTCGCGGGCAAGGTTCTCGCGAACGCTGCGATGGCACTTGTCATCATCGGTTGTGCGTCACTTGCGATCGCGATGGTTCTCGGAAAGCAAGCGTTCGACACTGAGATTGCGATTCCATTCGATGTGCCGGTGCTCTTCCTGATTCTTGGTGTGTTGCTGACGCCGACACTCATCGTGTGGGGTGCGTTTGTGACATTTCTCTATGCGCTGTTGCGGAACCGCTTCGTTGTGTACGGCGTCGCACTCGGCGCGCTGATCGGAACGGGCTTCGCGACGCAGTTCGGATACATGAATTGGGTGACGAAGTGGCACATGTGGAGCAGCGTTCAATGGAGTGAACTCGATCGTCTCGCGTTCATGTGGCCTGCGATCGCAACGAATCGTTTGCTTGTTCTCGCGTTGGCGGGATTCTTTATCGCGGCGACGCTGTCACTGTGGCCGCGACGCGTTCCTGACTTGCGCGCTGTTGCCGATCAACTCAAGCCATGGCCGCTGTTCCGCGCCTCACTCGTGCCGATTCTCGCGGCACTGCCTGTCGTGGGTATCGCGATCTTCGCAGGACTCGCCGTGCGATCGGGTTACGAAGGCGCACCCGAGCAAGAAGCGCAAAAGGCTTATTGGCGACGCAATTCGAGTACGTGGGAGAACATGCCAGTGCCCGCACTCGACAAGGTCGATGGCGAGGTGAAGCTGTTCCCAGAGTCGCGGTCCTTGGAAGTTTCGGCGACATATGTGTTGCGAAATCCGCATCAGAAACCGATGGCGGAAGTGCCGATCACCGTGGGTTCTCACTTCAGCACGAGTGACTGGACGATCGACGGAGTTGCAACGGATCCCGAGAAGCGTGATCAGCTGCGTCCATGCATCGAAAATCGAAACGGCCTCTACGTGATCGTTCCGGCGCGCGAACTTGCGCGCGATGAAACGGTGACGGTGACCTTCAAACTCAAAGGCGAGTTTCCGAAGGGTTGGTCGCGCTCCGGTGCAGGCACGAGTGAGTTCATTCTCCCGTCTGGCGTGGTGCTCACGAGTTTCAGCCCGAGTTTCCTCCCCGTCGTGGGATTTGTGGAGGGTGTGGGCGTCGACACCGAGAATCGTCGCGATGCGCGCGAGTATCCGCTCGATCACTGGAAGTCGCGCGTTGATCCGGCATTTGGACCTGCATGGGCGACAGATGTTCGCCTTGCCGTCGAAGGTCCTGCGGATTGGAAGTTGAACGTTGTTGGCGTTGAGAAGGAGTCGACTGTCGCCGACGGCCGACGACGCGTCGTTTGGGAAACCGAACATCCGGTGCGCTTCTTCAACATCGTCGGCGGACCGCTCGAAGAGAAGGAAGGTGATGCAGCGGTTGTTTACTACTCGCCGCGGACGCCGCACAACGTCGACACGATGGTCAAGTCGCTCTCCGCCGCGCGAAAGAACTATGGCGCATGGTTTGGTGAGTATCCGTGGGAGAACTTGCGCGTCACGCAGTTCCCTGGTCTCGCGGGCTACGCACAAGGATTCCCAGGGAACATCTCGTTTTCCGAGGGCATCGGTTACATGTCGCGTCCGATCGGGAAGGATGAAAGCGAAGACGGCGCGCTCGACGTGGCGTTCTACATTGTGGCACACGAGACGGGCCACCAGTGGTGGGGCAACATCGTGATGCCTGGGAAGGGGCCCGGCGGCAACATCATCAGTGAAGGTCTCGCTGAGTTCAGTGCGCTGATGCTCGTTCATCACGAACTCGGTGAAGAACAAGCGAAAACGCTTCGGCGTCGCTGGGAACGCGATTATGTGTTTGGTCGAAGTCCCGACGATGAGCGCTCGATCAATCGAACGGACGGCACACGCCCGGGCGATCAGGTTGTCACCTATCAGCGCGCAGGCCTCGTGTTTTGGATGCTGCGTGAGGTGATGGGTGAGGAGCAGATGCTGGCTGGCTTGCGAGCATTCGTTGAGAAGTGGAAGAACGGGGTCGAGACAGCCGATGGCTTGGATTTCCCGCTGATCGAAGACATGGTGGAGAGTCTGCGCGCGCATGCGCCAGATGCTGCAGTGTTCGATGCATTCGTTTCGCAGTGGATTTTCGGGACAGCACTGCCGGAACTCGAGCTTGGCGATGTCAACGTCGTGGATTCTGCGGGGGCATTCACCACCACAACGGAACTGCGCAACATTGGCAGCGGACCGGTCGATGTGGTCGTACGCGTGATGGGCGCGAATGCCGCGGAGATGGAAGACATGGTTGTGCGCGTCGCGCCGGACGCGCCAGCGTCGGTCAACGTGTCGACGGCGTTCAAGCCGACGAAGATCGTTGTCGATCCCGAAGTCCGGGTGCTCTTCGCGGGGCGAAAGCGCTGCGAAAAATCCCTCTGAGACGGTGCACGGCACGTGCCATGCAGTGCCGGGCACTGGGTGGCACGTGCCGTTTACTGCCGGAACCTCTCTCACGTGGAGGCGGGCGCGTCGTTCTGTGCCATTGCCTTTAGGGCCAGAAGTGATTCTTCACAGGCGCGTGGATCGGGAACGCCATAGAACGCTTGCGGAACAGAGTGAACGCGGCCCTTTGAACTACGCACGAGCGCCGAAGCGAAAGTCAGCGTCCCAGTTCCGTCGGGATAGAGCACTTTCGAGATCTCATCAAGATCCCGAGGTGCCCACGACTGCACCTTGATCGAACGTCCATGTTGGAGTTGCATCGCGCGTTGGCTTGTCACGCAGCATGCGGTGCGCCGCGCGCCGCGCGCCGCCCACCATGGCGATGAGATCATGCCGACGCCAACTGCGAGAAACGGCAGCCCGAAGAGGGGGAAGAGAACGAAAACGCCAGGAGT
>JBJOHQ010000412.1:0-2872 GCA_046047595.1 Planctomycetota bacterium
TGGTCTTGCGACGCCTCAAAACCGGTGCGCTCGCTGGCTTTCATTGCGCCGGAGAAGTCGGCCAACAAGGGAAACGCTCCTTTGTGCACACCCAAACGGCGTCGGTTGTTCTCTTCCGAAATGTGCACCCAGGTGGCTAAGTCGCGCAAACCTAGCGACAGGAAGTTTCGACTTGACGGAGTTTGGTCGCGCGGCCGCGGGTCGCTACGCTCTCCCTATGGCGACTGGCGAGATCATCGGTGACATCCTTGTCTCACAGGGCGTCGTAACGAACGACCAACTCGTCGCCGCGCGCGCCGAACAGACTCGCACCGGCGAGCGGCTTGAGCAAACGCTCGCACGATTGGGGTACGCAACCGCTGAGCACGCCATGCGATCGCTCGCGGCCGAAATGGGCCTCCCCTTCCTTCGACTTGATGAAGAGGTCTTCGACGACGATGCGGTCGCGCTCGTGCCGCCTCGCCTTGTCTTCAAATTGCGCGCGATTCCAGTTCGAAAGGAACGCGGTCGACTGCTTCTCGCAACAAGTGATCCGCTGCGCCCTGAGGGTTTCGACCAATTGCGCGCGGCCGCAGGGCTTCCCATCGCAATCGCCGTCGCCGAAGACAACGACCTCGCGACGCAGATTCGGACGCGCTTCGGCGTAGCGGGCGATGTTCTTGAAGCGCTTGGCGCGGGAAGCGCTCCGACAACTTCCGAGAGCCGCGCCAGCGACACCGAGCATTCCGATGCCGACGGCGCGAGCGAGGCGAGCGTTGTTCGACTGGTCAACGATCTCTTGCTCGAAGCGATTCGCGAGCGCGCCACGGACATTCACATTGAGCCGTACGAACACGAGCTCCACGTTCGCTATCGCATCGACGGCGTCATGTCGGATGCAGGCGTCCCGGCGACGATCCACCGCTTCCGCAACGCGATCACGAGCCGCCTCAAAATCATGGCGAATCTCAACATCGCCGAAAAGCGCCGCCCACAAGATGGGCGCATCACGCTGCGCAACAAAGGCCAAGAGTTTGACCTCCGCCTTTCAGTGATTCCGATGTTGCATGGCGAAGGCGTCGTCTTGCGCATCCTTTCGAAGAGCGCCGCACTTGCGGGCCTCGATGAACTCGGCATGCCCGCGCGCGTCTTGAAGCCGTGGAATGACCTTGTCTCGCGGCCGCACGGCATCGTGCTTGTGACAGGTCCAACCGGAAGCGGTAAGTCGACCACGCTGTACGCGTCGCTCAAGCAAATCGTTTCGGGCGAAGTGAAAGCGATCACGGTCGAAGATCCCGTCGAGTACCACGTGCCCGGCGTGAATCAGATTCAGGTCAATCACCAAGTCGGGCTCGATTTCGCGACTGGCTTGCGCGCGATCCTCCGCCACGACCCAGACATCATCATGATCGGTGAAATCCGCGACGCTGAAACCGCAAACGCGGCGGTCCAGGCCTCGCTCACGGGCCACCTCGTCCTCTCGACGCTCCACACGAATGACGCCGCGGGTGCCGCCACGCGCCTTCTCGACATGGGTGTCGAGCCGTTCCTCGTCGCGAGCACCGTTGAGGGCGTCCTCGCACAACGACTGCTCCGCCGCGTTTGCCGCTCCTGCGTCGTCGCGCGCAAGCCGCACGCGGGCGAGGTTCCGCCAGACTTCCAACTTGGCCCAGACGGGCTCATCGCAGAAGCCGTTGGCTGCCGCGATTGCCGCGGTTCTGGCTATCGAGGCCGCATCGGCTGTTACGAACTCTTGGAAATCGACGAACCCGTGCGCGCCGAGATCATGCGCCGTGCAAGTGCGACCTCGATCGCGAGCGCGGCTCGGGGGGCCGGACGCCTGACAACGCTCCGCGAATCGGCCGCCGAGCTCGTCGCTGCGCGCGTGACGACGCCGGGCGAAGCACTCTCGGCTGTGAAGACCGCCTGAAATCCCGATGAAGTGCACGTTTGACGGCGGCGGATAAACATCCGATACTCCGCGGCTCGAGCCTCGGGCTCATGGAGATCTGCAGATGGCGTCCCGTTCTTCCACCGGTGTGATCGTTGCTCTGGTGGTCTTCGTCGTTCTCAGCGTCGCACTCCTTGCGGTTTCGATCATCCTTTACGCGGATAAGTCGACCGCCGAGCAGCAAGCGAGCGAAGCCAAGGCCGAACTCGACAAGTTCATCACCAGCGAAGAACGTGGCCGTTCTGAAACGCAGGCGATGATTGGCGAAGCCGCGGGCACAAGCCTCTTCGATCACATGACGAAGAAGAGCCAAGATGTCAACGAGTTCGTCTCGGGGAATCGCACCGCCGATCTCGCTGGCCTCCGCTCAACGCTCAATGTTGAAGAGGGTCAGACTGTCCGCGAAACGATGCGCAAACTCGCGCAGGATCGCGATGCCCGCAAGCAAGAGGCCGACAGCCTCAAGACCAAAGCGAACGATCTTCAGAAGTCGCTCGATGCGCTTGAACAGCGTCTCGCTGCGAGCGAGAAGGCTCGCGAAGAAGCGGTCGCGAAGGTGACGGCATCGATCGCTTCCTACGAACAAGCAGCCGAGGGTTACCGCGGCGAGTTCGACGGTGCGAAGGCTGCGCTCGATCAAGCGCGCGCCGATCTCCAAGCGCAATTCACCAGCGAATCCGAAGCGCTCCAAGCTGAAATCGACACCCTCCGCAATGAGCGCGTCGTCCTCGACGGCCGCATCGCGGCGCTCCAGAAGAAGGTTGAAGCAACGTCGACGAAGGCTGGAAATCCAGCGGCGCTCGTCGACTCGCGCGTGGTCGACTTCGATCCGAAGACCGGCACGATCTTCATCGACATTGGTTCGAACAAGCGCGTCGTGCCAGGCATGACGTTTGAAGTCTTCGACGACGCCGCGGGCATCGCCGCTGCTGCAAACAGCGA
>JBJOHQ010000413.1:0-4256 GCA_046047595.1 Planctomycetota bacterium
GTCAAAGAGATCCGCGAGATCGCGTAGTTTGGGTCAACCGAGACGCCTGGCGCGCGCCAACCCCACACCGCATAGCGATCGGCACGTTCGAATCCATCAGGAACGATCTTGAGAGCGAACGGCGTGCAATTTTCCAAGCCATCGACATTCGCGAAGCCCTTGATCGGGCCGTTCTTCATGCGTGTCGCGATGCCTTTCATTCGCATCTCCATCGGATCGAACGGAACCCAGCCGATGTCGTTGAGGAAGAACTCGCCGATGAAGCGGAACTTGGAGCGCGTCTGTTGTGATTGTGTCTGACCATCCTCATCGATGCAGTACACCATGCGCGCAGGGAGTCCGATCGCGCGAAGTCCAGCAACGCAGGTCGCGCAGAGTTCGACCGGAGAGCCGCGGCCGGCTTCAACGCCCCACGCCATGTTGTCTGGAGAGAACGCAATACCGCGCAGCGAACCATCGGGCCCAAACTCACTCGTTCCGCCGGAAATCGACTTGAAGCGTCCCGCGATGGCGGCAACCGCGTTGCGAGCGGCGATGAATGGCGACGCGGCGCGTGCGCCTCCCGGAGTGGCACCGTCCGCGATCGCGAAGAGCGCGGGAATCGTCGGATCGATGCCGAATTCCTTCTGCAAGTACCGCTCCAGTTTCGCATCCCACTTGCGTGGCCATGTCGAGCGCGCGGCCATGTTCTCGTCGACGTCGAGTTCCCAACGCTGCACGCGCCAGATCGCGGTCGTGCGAATCTCGTTTTGTCCCAGCGCGTTCTGCGGTTGAATTGGGAAGACGAGGTTTGCCTCGGGGCCGGTCGACGTTCGCGTAAACACGGTCGCGGGGTCGAGCTTTGTTTGCATGCCGTCGATCGTGACGCGCGCGTCGAGTGTGGTGAAGTCGGTGTCGCACCAACTTGTTCGGAGGAGCACTGGAAACGCGATCTTCGATGAGGGCCCGAGTCGATAGGGCGTCGATTGGTAACCCGCTGGCACTTGTTGGCCAGGTGCCAGTCGGCGACTCGGATTGGCGTCACTTGATCCGTAGAGCGAGACCTCGAGTTTCATCTCGCGAATCTTCGGGTCGCTGCGCATCATCGCAACGCTGGCAGCGGTCGGCAGTGTTGGCGCCGAAGGCGCGACGGGGGGCGCGACGGGGGGTGCGACGGGTGTCGTGGGCGATGGCGTGGGAGGATTTGTTGGGGGAACATTCTGTGCGAGCGAAAGACTCGACCACGCGGTCGCGAACAGACAGGCCGTGAGAGGCTTGACGATCCCGAAAGAACGCGCCTTCGATGAAGTGGCTTTCGTGTTCGAGCGCATGACAGTCCTTTCACGCATTGGATGAGCTCAACTGATGAGCGTCTTCATGCTTGATGGATCGAAGAGGTGTTGCAGCGAGTTGACGAACTGTGCGAGCACAAGATTGAGCACGATGATCGTGAGGAAACTCGCGACGAAACTCTCGGTGGCTGCGCGGCCAACGCCCGTCGCACCACCAGAGCAGTGAAATCCCTTGTAGCAACTGATGAGTCCGATCGCGAGGCCGAACGCGGCGCTCTTCGCGACGCCCGTCAGTGGATCCCACGCGGAAACGAAGATCGAGGTGTAGTGCCAATAGTCGGCATTGGTGACACCGAAGTAACCAGTGACGATCGCCCACGCGCCGATCGAGCCGACAACATCGGAGTAAATCGTGAGGAGCGGCGTCATGATGAGACACGCCATCACGCGCGGCACGACGAGCGTTCGCACGGGGTCGGCAGACATTGCGCGCATCGCATCGAGTTGTTCAGTGACGCGCATCGAACCGAGTTCAGCAGCGAGCGAGCCGCCAACGCGCCCCGCGAGCATGACCGCAGCAAGTACGGGGCCGATCTGCTTTGTCACGGCCGAATTGATGACGCCGCCCATCTGCTGTTCTTGTCCAAGCGCCGCGAACTGATCGTAACCCTCGAGTGCGAGGATCATTCCGATGAACCCGCCAGTGATCGCGACAACCAGAACGCTCGCCGCGCCAACCGCATAAAACTGCGGACCGATCTGACGCCAACGAAGCCAACTCCGCGGCTCAAAGATCGCCATGCGCAGCGCTGTTCCTGCGAAAAGCGCAAAGCGACCGAAACCATCGAGCGCGAGGAGCGCGGACCAACCGACGTAGGCTCCGAGAGATGCGAAGAGTCGAAGTGCCTGCGGCATGTGAGCGGCAGGGTATACGCAAGCGGAAGGCGACGATCAACGGGCATCGAGATCGAGCAACGTGAACGATTTAAAAAAGAAACCGGCGGTCCGATCGAAATCGGACCGCCGGAAGTTGTCATGCATGACGACGCCGGGACTCGTCCCAAGGTCGGTCGATGTTCTTACTCGCAGGCGCCCCATCCGCCGAGGACAGCCGCGAGGTCAGCTGCGTCGACAGCACCGTTGCCGTCGAGGTCGCCGATCCCCGAGCCGCCCCAGTTGCCGAGGAGGAGTGCGAGGTCAGCCGCCGCGACAGTGCCGTCGCCGTCGAGGTCAGCTGGGCATGCTGGCCCAGTTTCGTACTCGCAGCCCTTCGCGCCAGTACCCGGGGTTTCGGAACCGGCAGGAGCCGTCGCAGGATCGAACACACCGATGGTGTACTCCTCGCTGCCTGGGCAGAAGGCGATCTGGCTTGGGACGAAGTTGTTGGCGTCAGGGCCAACGCGCACGTCGCCGTAGGCGTACTCGGTGCCGACTGGTGGGATAGCGGCGCTCTCGATGAACGCGAGGGTGGCATTCACACTCGTCCACGGCGTGAGGTCAAGCACGCCGTCATCGTCGGTATCGAGATCTTGGCCGAGGCTTCCGGTGAAGCCGAACACCAGCATGAACGTGATGTTGTCCGAGTTCTCGAAGTTGTCGGTCGCCAGCGGAAGCACGAGGTCTGGGGTTTCACCGTTGAGGGTGAAACCACTGTTCGCGGCAAGGAAGAATCCGTCGGCGCGCGCACGCGATCCTTGGAGACTGATGACTCGTTCAACAATGCCTGAGCCCTGGGTCGTCGCGCCGTCACCAATCACGATGAGGCTAAGGCCGTTGAGTAGGCCGTTTGGCTCACAGTAGAGTTCGAAGTACTCGTCGTTGTCCGCATTGATTTGATCGATACGAACCTCAGTGATGATCGCGGCAGGCGCCGTCTTCGGAACGAAGCAGTTGAGGACCGCGAGATCCGCACACGCTTGATCCCACACGACTTCGCAGCAAGTCACGTCGATTTGGCAGATCGCCGAGCAGCAATCGCTGTCTGAGCAGCCAGCCGACGCGTGTGCTTCGAAGCACGATGGCCCCTTCGTATCGCCGCAGGCGTACGCAGGTGGGCAGACCGTGTTTGGTGCACCTGGAGTTGCGAAACCGTCGATCGCCGCAACGTCGAAGCGGCCGAAGCGCCACGAACCGTCTTCGCACTTCACAACATGGCCAGGTTGACCGAAGTAATCCGGGCCGACCGTGTTCGCCGAATACGCGCAACGACCGTCACCCGCGAGCACAGCGACCGAGTCGATCGTCGTATCCCATGGAGTACCGTCGAGCGTGCAGTTGTTGTCGACGTCGCCGTCGAAGTTCGCAAGCTGGAGGAAGTTGAACACCAAGAAGTAGGTGACCGTGTCGCCGTTCTCAAAGTTAAGGCTCTTCACGTAGTCAGCGGTGCCGAGCGCGAAGGTCGACTCTGCGATGAGCATGTAGCCGTCCTTCGGGATGAAGAGGCCGTCGAGCGGAACCACTGCTTCGAAGTTGCCGTCGAGGTCAGCGCCGTCGCCAACAACGACGAGCGAAACGCCGTTGAGGCTCGTGCCTGGGACACCCTTGATTTCGATGTACTCGTTCGGGTCGGTGGTACCCAACTCATCGATACGAATCTCGGTGATCTCAAGGGCTGGAGCCGTGCCCGCTTGGAGGCACGACGTGCGCGCTTGATCGACGCAGCCTTGGTCCCACGTCGTGTCGCAGCAGGTTGGATCCGCAGCGCAGACAGCCGCGCAGCACGTTGCGTTCACGCAGCCTGGGGTGGCGTGAACCGCGTGGCAGTTGCCCGCGCCTGGACCGCAAGTCGTGCAAGCGTCGTTGACGCTGCCCGGAGTGTCGGAACCGACGAGTGGGTCAAACGCGCCGATTTGCCATGTGGCGGCCGGCTCGCAGCGGAAGATGTGGCCAGGGATAAAGGTTGCGTCTGGACCAACGATCGTGTTGGAGTAGATCCAACGCTCGCCAGCCGCAGGAGGCATCGCATTCAAGCGGTCGACAAACGCC
>JBJOHQ010000414.1:0-3968 GCA_046047595.1 Planctomycetota bacterium
ACCCTCTGTGCGAAGGAGCGTTCCGTCGATATCGAACAGAACCAGATTTCTTGAAGGCATGCGTCAGCCGGCTTTCGCAGCCGGAACAGCGCCAACCGCTGCGACGATTTTGCTCGCCGCATCGGTGAGGTCGGTCGCTGCTTGCATGCCGGGAATTTCCTTCGCTGCATCCGCGAGGATCTGTCGCGCAGCGGCGACGTTGGTGCCCTCAAGGCGCACGACGAGCGGCACCTTGAAGCCAACGGTCTTCGCGCTCGACACGATCGCACGCGCGATCTTGTCGCACTGCATGATGCCGCCGAAGATGTTGACGAGGATGCCCTTCACGTTCGGGTCGCCGAGAATGATGCGGAACGCTTCCGTCACGGCTTCTTCGCTCGCGCTGCCGCCAACGTCGAGGAAGTTCGCTGGTTCGCCGCCGTGGAGTTTGACGATGTCCATCGTCGCCATCGCGAGGCCTGCGCCGTTCACGAGGCAGCCGATGTTGCCATCGAGCGCGACGTAGGAAAGACCGAACTCGTGCGCGCGGATTTCCGCGGGATTCTCTTCGTACGGGTCGAACAACTTCTCAACCGCGGGTTGGCGGAAGAGCGCGTTGTCATCGAACTGGAACTTCGCATCGAGCGCGAGCACGCGACCGTCAGGGTTCTTCTCGTCAGCTGGCGTGACAACGAGCGGATTGATTTCGACGAGGCTCGCGTCCTTCTCACGGAAGACCTTCGCGATCTTCATCATGATGTCGACCGCTTGGCCGACTTGCTTGCCCTTAAAGCCGAGTTGGAATGCGACTTCGCGCGCTTGGAATGCTTGCAGGCCCAGAATCGGGTGCAACGGCACCTTGAGGATGGCCGCGGGGTTCTTCTCCGCAACGACTTCGATCTCGACTCCACCTTCAGCGCTCGCGATGAGCGTGGCGGTTCGACGGGTGCGATCCACGGTAATCGCGAGGTAGTACTCCTTCGCGATTTGCTCCGCCGCCGCGATAAGGAGTTTCCGAACGACAAGGCCTTCTGGACCCGTCTGATACGAAACCATCTTGTTGGTCAGCATGAAGGTCGCTGCGGCTTCAGCGTCGGCGAGGTTGGTGACGAGCTTGACGAAGCCCGCCTTGCCGCGACCGCCAGCGTGCACCTGGCCCTTGATGACGATTTCCTTGATGCCGGCGTCGAAGAGTTTCTTCGCCTCCGCGACAGCAGTAGGAACATTGTCAGCGACGGCGAATGCTGGGACGGCGACGCCCGCTTCAGCGAGCAGTTGTCGGGCTTGGTACTCGTGGATCTTCATGGGGGCGGAGAGAATATCAGGCCCGCGGCAGGGGTGCCGCAGGCGCCTCGGAGTGTGTATAGTGCGCCTCCCCACGGACAGGTGCCCGAGAGGCCGAAGGGGACAGTTTGCTAAACTGTTGTATGGGGTAATCCCTGTACCGAGGGTTCGAATCCCTCCCTGTCCGCTTCTTTGAGCGCGCGCAACTGGCTGCGGCGCGAACCATCGGAAACCTTGGTTCGAGCCGCAGCCTTTGCTTGCTTTGGTGCTTGTTTGTTCAGCGCGGTCCGATGGACCGCGAAACGGATCCGCGGCCTTGCAGGCCGCGTCTCCGGATCACGGACTTCCAGCGGCTTCGCCGCCGGAAGTTCGAATCCCTGATCGGAGCGCTCGCGACTCGCTTTGCTTTCGCTCGCTTTGACGTGAATCGCACCAGAGGGAGCCGCCGCAGCGGCGACCGCGACAAACCGAGCGCTCGCGACTCGCTTCGCTTTCGCTCGCTTTGACGTGAATCGCGCCGGAGGGAGCCCCCGCAGCGGCGACTGTGAAGGCAACGGGTGCCCGATGTCTGACAATCGAACGAAGTGAGATTGGCAGCCATCGGAGCGGATGATGTTCGATCGGAATGCCTTCCTAGAACGCCTCGAGCGAGGTGCCTTCGAATCGAAGTTTGAACGTCCACCGTTCCGATGGCTCTCGGGATTCACTTCGTTCATCCCTCGAGACATCGGGCACCCGTTGTTGAGCGTTCGCTTTGGCGTGAATCGCACCACAGGGGGCCGCCGCTGCCTCAATTTGGCGGCACAAGGCCCCGTAATGCACATCTGTACACTGCCCCCTCAACTCTCGCGCGCCCGCGCGACAAACAGCACGGCCCACAGATACGGCTTAAGAGGAGTGACGCATGAAGGTTTGGCTCGACGGTCATCTGGTGGACAAGCAGCACGCCACGGTTCCGGTCTATGACCACGGGCTCCTCTACGGCGACGGCGTTTTCGAAGGAATTCGCGTCTACAACGGCCGCGTCTTCAAGTTGAAGACGCACCTTGAGCGCCTCGAGGCAAGCGCGAAGGCGATTCACCTCACGCTGCACTACACGTTGCGTGAGATCGAGAACGCTGTGCGCGAAACAGTCGCCGCCAACGGTCTCAAGGACGCGTACATCCGCTTGGTTGTCACGCGCGGCGCGGGGCCGCTTGGTCTGAACCCGTTCACATGCCCAAAGCCGACGACCATCGTCATCGTCGACCGCATCCAGCTCTACCCACCCGAGATGTACGAGCAGGGCATGCCCGTCATCGTCGCGAAGCGCCCGCGCATTCCAATCGAGTGCCTCGATCCATCGATCAAGAGCCTCAACTACCTCAACAACATTCTCGCGAAAGTTGAGGCGATCGAAGCTGGTGTGCACGAAGCGATCATGCTCAACACCGATGGCGAAGTGTCGGAGTGCACTGGTGACAACATCTTCTTTATCCGCGGTGGACGCGTCGTGACGCCGCCGGTTTCATCGGGCATTCTCAACGGCGTGACGCGCTTGTTCGTCATGAACGAAATCGCGCCCGTCTGTGGACTCGCCGTCGAAGAACGCTCGATGCGGCTCGAAGATCTTTTCACCGCGGACGAAGTGTTCCTCACGGGAACCGCCGCGGAAGTCATCGGAGTTTCCTCGATCGATGGCGAGCAGATTGGCGAAGGTCGCGTCGGACCTGTCACGCGTCGCCTCATCGCGGAATTCAAAGCGCGCGTTGGAGAGAACGCGCCGGAGAACTGAAAACCGACGCAGTCGTTCGCGATGTCGGCGTGAACGACTGCAACGTCATACGTTGGTCATGTTTGATCATGTTTGATCATGCGTCGCAAGAGGTTGGCGACTTTTCGCGGAGATCAACCGAATGCACTGCCGCAACTGTCAGCATGTTCTTTGGAACGCACCAGCTCCGCAGCCGGATGCGCCGCGTGTGTGCCCCGAGTGCGGCACGGGCTACTCGGTCGCTGAGTTTGAATTCGCGCCGGGCAAAGTGGAGTTCCATTGCCCACACTGCGATCAGGCGTACTTCGGCACCTCAGCGAAGGGCCACCTCGAGCCAAGCGAGTTTCAATGCACTTCGTGCGGCGGCCAAGTCTCCATGGAACGGTGCGTGCTGCGTCCTCATGGCGGCATGGATTCGACGCAGGCGATGCTTGAGCAGCCGCTCGCGTGGGTTGAGTCGGGCAACATTTTCGCTCGATGGTGGGCAATGGTTGGAATCGGTTTGAAGAAGTCGGCGCGCGTTCCGGCGATGATCGGGAATCGCGATCTCTTCGGCGAGAGTGTTGGATTCCTCGCGTTCAACACGGCGATCTCGAACATTGTCGCAGTGCTCTTCGGACTCGGCGCGCTGTTGTTTGCGATCGTCGTGACTGGCGGCGTCGGAAACACCGTCAATTTTGGGACGGGTGGCTGGGGTGTCACGCCCGGCAGCCCTGCGGTTGCGATCGGGCTTCAGTTGGCGCAGTTCTTCCTGGTGCCAGTGATGATGATTGCGGTCACGGCGCTGGGCGCGTTGTTCGCGTCATTCGCGGGTGCGTCGCATGGGCTGACGTTTCGCCGTGCGTTCACCATCGTGAGTTTCGCTTCGGGCGGCTATGCGCTCAATCTCATTCCCTTTTGCGGTGGTCTGCTCGGCCTCATCTTCTGGGCTGTCGGAGCTTCGACGGCGATT
>JBJOHQ010000415.1:0-3019 GCA_046047595.1 Planctomycetota bacterium
AAGGTTGAAGACTTTGCCGCGATCATCGTGCGCGCCGAGAAGAATGGCGCAGTTGTGCGACTGAGTGATATCGGCGACGTTGATCTTGGCTCGTATCAATACACAAGCACTTCGTCGCTCAATGGTGGACCAACCGCGACCGTTGGTATCTACCAGTTGCCAACGGCCAACGCGTTCGACGTGATCGAAAAGACGCGCACCGAAATGGAGCGCCTCAAAGAGCAGTTCCCGCCCGACGTCGATTACGTCATCGCGTACGACACAACGAAGTTCGTGAAGGCGTCGCTTGACGATCTCATCAAGACGCTCTTCGAAGCAGGCATTCTCGTGCTTGTCACGATCTTCGTCTTCTTGCAGTCATTCCGCGCGACGCTCATTCCGATGATCGCGATTCCCGTGTCGATCATCGGCACGTTCGCGATGATGCAAGTCTTCGGATTCTCGATCAACACGCTGACCTTGCTCGGACTCGTGCTCGCGATCGGTCTCGTCGTCGACGACTCGATCATCGTCGTCGAGAACGTCTATCGCCAACTCGAATCGGGCGTGAAGAATCCAAAGGACGCCGCTGAAAAAGCGATGGAAGAAGTCGGCGGTCCGATCGTCGCAACAAGCTCAGTGTTGCTCGCCGTGTTCATTCCCGCAGCGCTCATGCCGGGCATCACAGGCCAGCTCTACAACCAGTTCGCGCTCACGATCGCGTTCTCGATTGCGTTCAGTTCGATCAACTCGCTCACGCTTTCGCCCGCGCTTTGCGGCGTCTTCTTGCGCGAAAAGCACGAGACCAAGTTCAAGCCGTTCGTACTCTTCAATCGCGGATTCGACTGGGTTTCGCATCACTACGCGCTCCTCGTCCGTTGGCTTTGCCGCCACTGGTACGCGATGGTCGTGATCTTCCTCGCAGGCTGCCTCGGCGTTGTGCACTACTTCCGTATCACGCCGACTGCGTTCATTCCGAACGAAGATCAAGGCTACTACTTCGTTGCCTATCAGCTTCCACCGGGCTCGAGTTTGCTTCGCACGCAGGAGGTGTCGAATCGCATCCAAGCGATCGTGCGTGAAGATCCTGGGGTCACCGACGCGATTCAGATCAACGGCCTCAACTTCCTCACGAGCTCGCTCTCGTCGAACGCGGGCATCGTGATCGTGACCCTGAAGGATTGGGACGAACGCAACGTCAAGACGGAGAACTTGCGCGCAATCATCATGCGCGCAATGCCGCAATTGATGGAGATCGCCGACGCGCGCGTAATGCCGTTCCCGCCGCCTCCGATTCCTGGTCTTGGCAACGTCGGTGGTTGGCAGTTGCAACTTGAAGCGCTCGAAGGTCAGTCGTTCGATGAGCTCGCAGCCGTCGCTGAAGACTTCATGGCCGAAGCGATGAAGCAACCTGCGTTGACGCAGCTCTCCACACCATTCTCCGATTCGGTGCCCATGCTCTCACTCGACATTGATCGCACGCGCGTCTACGCGCTTGGTCTTGATATGTCGACTGTGTTCAACGCGCTCGGACAAGTGATGGGCCAAACGTTCATCAACAACTACAACCAGTTCGGTCAGGTCTACAACGTGATGGTGCAGGGCCAGGCTGGATCGCGTATGACGGCGATGGATGTGTTGCAGTTGCGCGTGAAGAATCGCAATGGTGAACTCGTACCGTTTGCAAGTTTCGCAACAGCATCGATCGCGACCGGCACCGACAACGCCACGCACTACAACCTCTACAACACGATTCAGGTGAACGGCGCGACGACCGCGGGCTTCGGCTCGGGTGATTCGATCAAGGCGATCGATGAAGTCGCGGCATCCACGTTGCCGGAAGGCTTTAGTTACGAGTGGACGGGAACGACGTTCCAAGAAATCGAGTCGGCGGGCCTCGCACCGTACGTCTTCGGTCTTGCGATCATCGCGATCTTCCTCCTGCTCGCCGCGCTCTATGAAAGCTGGCTGCTGCCGTTCAACGTGCTGCTCGCCGTGAGTTTCGCGGTGCTCTTCGCGCTTGTCGCGTTGCACATCGCAGGTCGACCGCTTGACGTCTATGCGCAAATCGGACTCGTCATGCTCGTTGGCCTTGCGGCGAAGAACGCGATTCTCATCGTTGAATTCGCGAAGGTCCGCGCCGATACGGGTGAAGCAGTGATCGACGCTGCAAGCGAAGCGTCACGCCTTCGTTTGCGCCCGATCATGATGACGAGCTTCGCGTTCATCCTCGGCATTCTGCCGCTGGTCGTTGCGACCGGCGCAGGCGCGCAAGCGCGACAATCGATCGGTATCACCGTGCTCGGCGGCATGCTTGGCTCGACGATCATGGACCAACTCGTCGTGCCAACCTTCTTCTACATGTTCTATTCGCTGCGACGAAAGTCGGGCTTCGGAACGCCGGAAGGTTCATCGGGCCCTGCGCCGAGTGAGGCTTCATCCTCGACCGCCGCACACGCGCACGGTTGATCCGAGCGCGTGACACTCGCCCGCTGCGAACACGAGTTTCAACACCCGCGACGCCGCTTCACGCGGCGTCGCGGTGTTGTTCGGCAGTCATCAATCACGCGCGAATCTCGCATCACGTCCCCTTTCGCAGATCAGCGATCGAGAGTTACACTCGCGCCACTATGGCTAAGAAGACGACCGACGCCGTTGCTCCCACGCTCCTCTCAGGTATCGCACTCGCAACCTACGCTGCGCGCCGCGCGCATGTCCTCAAGACACTGAAGGACTCCGTTGCGCTTGTGTTTGCAGGCGACATGGACGCGAGCATCCACGGCGAGTTTCGTGCGCACCCGCATTTTCAGTACCTCACGGGTATCGGCGATGAGCCTGGCGCGGTGTTGTTGCTCGATCCGCTCAATCCGGTCGAAGCGCGGCGCGCGATTCTGTTCTTGAAGCCGCTCAATCCTGAACTCGAAAAGTGGGATGGGTTCCGCGAAGAGATCTCGTCGAAACTCCGCGGAAAATACGGCGTCGGCACGATCATGCGCACGACGGCCTTCGCGCGCTTCTTGCTCGAAGCGACGAAGCGTGC
>JBJOHQ010000416.1:0-3476 GCA_046047595.1 Planctomycetota bacterium
AGGCCTGCGCTGCACGAGTGGACATCGGCGGTTTGGCCGTACGAATCTTGCAAGACGTAACTCATCGAGCCGTGGAGGACGCCGGGTGTACCCCACGTGAGCGGCGCCGCGTGGTCGCCAGGCCGCGAACCACGACCGCCAGCTTCGACGCCAATCAACCGCACCGACGCGTCCTCAACGAACGGATAGAAAATGCCCGCGGCGTTCGATCCGCCACCGACGCACGCGACGACCGCGTCAGGCAAGCGACCGAGTTTTTCCAAACACTGCGCGCGGCACTCGCGGCCGATCACGCTTTGGAAATCGCGCACCATCATCGGGAAGGGATGCGGTCCGACGACCGAACCGATGATGTAGTGCGTCTGACCAACCGAGCCCATCCAATCGCGCATCGCTTCGTTGGTGGCGTCCTTGAGCGTCTTCGAACCAGAATCAACTTCGATGACCTTCGCGCCCATCAATCGCATGCGGAAGACATTCAACTTCTGCCGCCGCACATCTTCGCTGCCCATGTAAACGCAGCACTCAAGGCCGAAGCGCGCGCATGCGGTGGCCGTCGCAACACCGTGTTGTCCTGCGCCCGTTTCAGCAATGATGCGCGTCTTACCCATGCGTTTTGCGAGCAGTGCTTGACCAAGCGCGTTGTTGATCTTGTGCGCGCCCGTATGTGCCAGGTCTTCGCGCTTCAACCAAATCTGCGCGCCACCTGCGTAGGCTGAAAGTCGCGGGGCGGGCGTCAACTGCGTTGGTCGACCGACGAACTCGCGCAGCAAGCGATCGATTTCGCCAAGAAAACTCGGGTCGGCGCGCGCCGCACGATACGCCGTGTCGAGTTCTTCAAGCGCGGCGAGCAACGTCTCTGGCACATAGCGGCCGCCAAACTTGCCGAAGCGGCCGGATGCATCTGGGACCTGCGTGAAAGAAGCGGTTGTCATGGTGAAGAAACCTTCGCGCGTCGCGCGTTGCGAGACTCACAACGTCGCAGTTTTCCCGCGCTCGAAGAACATCAGGACTGGTCCGCTCAACGCGTACACCACGAATCCCGCCGCGAGTGCTTCGGTTGGCCACCAAATCGCAATGAGTACGGGGACAACAATGCGAAGAAGGCTGCGGAATCCGCGGCGCGAACGCAGGACTTTGTTTGCAAAGTGCGAGTAACGAATGTTGGAGATCATCGCGAACGCGACGATCGCCGTGACGACTGGAATACCAAGCGCCGCGACGCGAGCGAACGTGAGTCCTTCTTCGATGCCTTCGTGCTTGTGAAGCAAGTGCTGGTGCAGCACGATCAAACTCGCCACGGTGCCGCCTGCGCCTGGCGATGGAAGGCCGCGGAAATAGAGGTGATCCTCTTCCTTCGCACTGCGCACTTCGGCGTTGAATCGCGCGAGTCGCAACGCGGTGCAACACATGTAAAACGCGGCGATCGCCCAGAGAAACTTCGCATACGCGTTGTCGGCGGGGCCAAGAATCGCAAGCCCTTCGGCGGGGCCGTAGTAGTGACTCACGAGGCGCAGCGTCATGAATGCCGGCGCGACACCAAACGTAATCACGTCGGCGAGGCTATCGAGTTGCGCGCCGATGTCGGAGGTCGAGCGCGTGAGGCGCGCGACGGATCCATCGATCGCATCGAAGAACATACCGAGGAAAATCAGCGCGCCCGCGACCGTGAGCGTCGACCAACCAAACGCCGTGTCGGCGATTGGCTTCGCTGCGTAGTGAATCGCTGCGAATCCGCAGATTGCGTTTCCGAGTGTGAGCAGCGTGGGCAACACGCTTGCCGCGCGACGACGACGGGTGCGACGCGTACTGGTCTCGCGAAGGTCTTGTGGGGCGGTGGCGGTCATGGATGCGTTGTCGAGAGGCTCGTCTGCGGCGGAGGTGACTCGGGTGAAGGCTGGGGTGAAGGCTGGGGCGAAGTTTCGGGCGAAGTCTCTGGCGAATTCTCTGGCGCAGTCTCAGGAGCAGTCTCGGGGATCAACTCTTCCGACGCGTCCTGCGGCTCGTTCTCGCGAACCCCATCGGCGCTCGCATCGGCTTTCTCGCTCGGATTCGCGAGCGGATCCGTCCCTGGCGAGCCTGGCAGGATATCGGCGAATTTCGGCTCGATCACGAGTATCAGTGCGCGGTCAGGGAACGGGCGACCATCGAAGAGGAGCGCCGCGCGCGTTGGTGGCGGCAGCGCGGGCGGATCAGCACCTTCTTCCGGTTCAGGCGGGACGAAGGGCTCTTCGAGGATGACCAGCGCCTCGTCCGCCGCAAGTTCGAGGGTAAAGCGCGCGCCAGCGAGGTCGGTCATGCGTTCGCGCGCGGCAGACGGGTCCATCGAAACGCCCACAAGTCGGTTTGGCGTCATCCCCACGCGAAATTCAAGTCGCGTGGCCGCGGCATCGACGGTTGGAAAACACCAGCCGCGCATCGCGAATCGAAGAAGACCCTCCTCTGATCGGACAGCGCGACCATCAGAGAAAAACGCTTGACCTTGAGCCACTTCGATGGTGGAGAGATCGGTGAAGACCTCCGCTTGACCTAAGACCGTCCGGCGCGCCGCGCGCGACGTTGCTGGCGCGGCTTCGCGCGCTTTTTCAAATGCTGCCGCGACACTCGGCAAACTCGCTGCCTTCACGCGGAAGAGAAGGATGCCGTCGCGGGCGAGCGGCGACGAAACGCGCACGAGTTCGCCGCTTCCCTCCAACTCTTGCAGCGCGCTGCGGCGCGCCTTTGGATCGATCGCAACAAACCAACGCACAAGTTCAAGCCCGAGCGTTGCAGTGACGCGTCCGTTCCGGCTCTCTGCTGCGGGCTTCTTCGTAGTCGTAGCGTTTCGTCGAGTTGGCGCACAGGAGGTCGTACTTACAGCGAGTGCGCCGCACAACAAGACGCAACCTACGACGTGCATCCCACGGTGCATCGCAGTGTGCATCGCGGTGTGCATCGCGGTGTGTTTCGCAAGTTGCATCGAGCGTGGAAGCGCAGGACGCACGCGCAGGCGTTGTGACCACTCTGTCGTCATACGTGTGTGCGAGGATCCGCGCCGTTGAGGTGATCAATCAGCGCGCGCAATCGACTCCACGCCTTTCGGTTGAATCGGAACGCAATGCGTGGAAGTTCGCGATGTTCTTCTTCCTCTTCAAAGGCGGACACCACGCGGAACGAGCCCTCAACGCAAAGTTCAGATCGGAACTGTCGTTCGATCTCGGCGAGTTCGTGATCGGTCGGCGGCGTGAGCAGTCGCAAGACCAACTCCTTGCCGACGAATCGCATGGAGTGATAGCGGCGGTAGAACGTTGCGACTTCTTCAACTGCTTTCACCGGATCGGTGTGAATCGTGTAGAGCCCGCGATCTTCAGGCGAAATCAAGCGGCGGCGCGCGAGCGGAAGCACGCAACCCTCTTCCCAACTCCTCCAGTAATCACCGCCCGCGTGCTCGAGGAGCACGACTGGTACGAGATTGGATTTGCCCGTTTGAATGAGCG
>JBJOHQ010000417.1:0-8309 GCA_046047595.1 Planctomycetota bacterium
TCGACGCGACGAGTTCACTCGCGATTCATGATGGATACCTCTACGTTGGAAGCCGCAAGGCACGGGAAATTCTGCGCTTTCGATTGAACGATGGCGTCGGTGATGAGAAGCCGTTCATTGCAAATCTCTCGGACAACCCTGAGTTCTTTATGGCGAATCCTGCGGAGGCGAATCCTGCGGAGGCGAAGCCATGACAACCACACGCTTCTCGCGAACTTTGCGCATCGCTCTCGCTACTTGGATTGCGGCTTGCGCGACCACTTCAACCTACGCCGCCGAAGAGTTGACTCCGAAGTTTGTGGTGCTTCCCTCGCTCGCGCGTGAAGTCACGATCGATCTCGATCGCGTGGAGATTCCCACGATTCACGCAACGTCGATCGAAGATCTCGTCCGCGCCCAAGGCTGGATCCATGCGCGCGAACGCTTCCTGCAAATGGACCTCGCGCGACGCGAAGCAGCTGGCGAACTCTGGCAGTTGGTTCCTCAAGCGAAGGCTCGCGATCTCATGACACTGCCCATGCAGTTGCGAAGCGCTGCACGACACGCGCTTGCGAATCTTCCTGCCGATCAACGAGCGCTGCTCGAGCAATACGCCGAAGGCGTCAACGCGTTTCTCGCGACAACGACACCTTTCGAGTACAGCATGCTGAAGTTGAAGCCAACGCCTTGGAAGGCTGAGGACTCGCTCCTCATTCAACTCGGCATGGCGCGGTATCTCGACAGTTCGCCTGAGTTCGATCGTGCGAAGACGCCGCTTTTGACGGCGTTTCCCGACATCGCGACCTTTCTCGCGTCGAGTAGCGGCGTGCTCGATCGCTCGATCGATGGCTCACCACTTCCACCACCTCCTCCCATTCCTGACGCAGCAACGATCGACTTCCGGCTCTTGCGCGCGACGAGCCAAGCGCCATCGACCGAAGCCACATCAGAAACACCCACGCCGCACGGGAGCGAGACACATCCTGGCTCGAACGCGTTTGCGGTGGCCGGCTCGCGCACAAAAGACGGTCGTGCCATCGTTGCAAATGACATGCACCTGATGCTGACCGCGCCCGGCATTTGGTATCGCGTGCGCTTGGAGTGGCCACAGCATGAACTCGAAGGACTCTCGCTGCCAGGCGTGCCGCTCGTCATTCAGGGTTCGAATGGACTTGTCGCGTGGGCATTCACGAATCTGACGGCGGATCTCTCGGACTTGATCGTGGTCGAGCGAGATCCTGCAGATCCCACGCGCTACCTCACGAGTGAGGGCAGCAAACCTTTTTCAACACGCTCGGTTCGCGTTGGCGCAGGAAGCGCAGCGGAAGACGTCGTACTGCAATCAACCGACTACGGGCCGATCATCGAGACTCGCTCCGATGGCACGCTGATCGCGCTGCGTTGGGCTCCGATTCTCAACGGTCTCGATTGCGGGCTCTTCGCACTCGCGGGTGCGCAAAATCTTGAAGAAGCGCTCGCCATCGCGCGTCGCTGGAACGGACCGCCGCAGAATTTCCTCGTCGCGGACAACGGCGGACGCATCGGTTGGACGATCGCTGGCGCACTTCCCGATCGCGCTGCGCAGACGGCGCGCGTGGTTTCCTGGCGCGACGCACCCGCATGGCGCGGAATTCTTGATCCAGATTCGAAGCCGACCATTGTTGATCCGATCGATGGAATCCTCGCGAGTGCGAATCAACTTTCGCTTGCGCCGACGGGCGAACTCCAATCGTTGACCGGATCTACGGAAGCGCATGGTGATCGCGCGTATCGCATCGCGGAATTGCTGCGCGCACGACGTGATTGGACAGAGTCTGAACTGCACAGCGTCCAGCTCGATGTGCGCTCACCGCGTCTACTCCGTTGGCGCGATGCGATGCTCGCTCTTCTCGCGACGAACACCGCAACAGAAGCACGAGGACTGCCGCCGCTCGAAGACGCAAACAGCAACCTCGCAATCGAGTGTTTGCGTGCATGGGATGGAAATGTGACGACCGACGCGACTGCGCCAGTTCTCCTCGATGCGATCCGAGCCGATGTCCGCCGAGCGTTTGCAGAGGCGCTCGCGTCCGACGCTAAACGCCGTGGAGTTTCGATGGATTGGTGGCAACTCGCAGGTGCTCTCGATGATGAGTCGATGCTTCGCATCTTCGAATCGCGACCGGAGCATTTGCTGCCGAAGGGCGAGAGTTGGACGATGTTTGCGCGCTCACTCGTCACCGCGGCCGCCACTGCATCGCTTCTCCCAGCGGAGGGCGACACGCCCGCACGTTTCCGCACGCGTGGAGACGTCAACCGCGCGGCGATTCGTCATCCTGCGGCAGATGCACTCGGAGCTGCAGCGCGGCTCGCAGAAATGCCGCGAACACAATTGCCGGGCCATCCAACCACGGTTCGCGTGCAGACTCCAAGTTTCGGCGCAAGCCAACGTTCGGTTGTCTCGCCTGGCCATGAAGAAAACGCGATTCTCGTCACGCCAGGTGGACAATCGGGCTTGCCGACTTCGCCGCACTTCCGAAGCCTGCATAAGTCGTGGCAAGATGGATCGTCGTATCCGCTCAGACCGACGGAGACAACTGCGCGCGTAGTCTTAGCTCCAAGCACCCGTGAGTCATCGACGGAAACGAGCGGAACTTCTGCGGTCAACCCGTCCAGTCGCTGAGCAGAATCGCAAGATCTGCTGCATCAATCGAGCCATCTCGATTGATGTCTCCAGCGCCAGTTGTTGGCCCCCAACTGCTCAGCATCACCGAGAGATCTGCCGCGTCGACATCACCGTCGTTGTCGATGTCACTCGCGAGATTTGCTCCACCGCGAGTGAGCGCGCTGGCAGGAATGACCGCTTTCGCCACACCTGGGCCTTGCCACGAAGCGATCAAACCAGCGCCGCCGTCGCGTTCGAAGAACTCGATTCGGATCGCGTGCGTGCCTGCCGCCAAAGCGATCGAGCCCGACCGCTCGGTCATTCCATGCAGTCCATCGTTGTTCACCAACAGCGAACTGCCGATGAACAGTCGCGATCCATCGTCTGAGCTTGTAAAGAACGTCCACGTTCCTGCGGTTGGAACAGTGATCCATCCGGTGTAGACCGCGCCAACATTGTCCGCGCGACCGCTGGTGGCGAAGTTGCCCGTCGTCGATGGAACGTTGACCTGCGCCGAAGTCGTCGTCAAATACGGCGTCAGCGTGTTGAAGTTGGGGAGCACTGTTGGCGCGGAAAGCACGTAGTACTTGACGTCGAGTTGTGCGACGTCGTTCACAGGATTTTCCGGCACGCGAACTGGAGCAACTTCGACGACGAGTGACGAGAGCGACTCTTGTCCACTCGCGTCGCGCACGCGGTAAATCACCGTATCGACGCCCGAAAACGTCGGATCTGGCATCACATATTCGAGTTGATCGCGACCGCCTGGGCCAGTCCCAACACTGCGTGTCACGATGCCACCTTCGTAGGGCTGATTGAGCGTCCCAATGACGATCGACTCGCAGTTGAAATCGATATCGTTGGCGAGCACATCGACCGTCACCGGAATCGTTGCCAGTGCTTGCACGCGATCTGTGGCGGCATAGGGCAGCGTCGCAGGTCCCGTGTAGTTGCAACCAACCGACGCGAGGCGCTGTTCGATGGAAGTGATATTGCCTTCATGGAAGCGGAGTTTGATGTTCTGCACGCCACCCGAGCAGAGGTGGCAGTAGGACATGATCGTTCCCTCGTCGGCATTCGCGGCGGTGCAATCTTGTGGGCTTGAGCCGCAGCCATCGAGCGGCGGCGTGTAATTGTGGGTGTGAGGCGCACCGAAGTTGTGACCGAGTTCGTGCGCCACCACGTAGATGTCCCAGTTCTGACCGTCATTGTCGACGAGCGGCGTCGGAAAGAACCCGCCGAGATTCGCGCTCACGCCGTACGCGCTTCCAGCGGCGCAGACACCAGGGAGATATGCGACGCCACCACCAAGACCTCGACCAGAGAGGAAGTGCGCAAGATCGCGCGTGACGCTCGTCATGCTCGTTTGCCAGTAGTTGGCAAACTCTTCGAGTTGTGCCGACGTGTTTGATCCAGTCCACGGATCAGGCGAACTCCAAAGTCGCAAGTAGCGGACACTCAATCGCGCATTGACGTCGCGCGTGTAGATCGCAGTCAACGCTGCGGCCATCGTGCTGACGTAACCAGTCGCTGCGGTGGTGTTTCCCGAGAAGAGCGAGAGAAACTCTTGATCCGTTTCCCACGCGATTCGAATCTGTCTGCACGGCGGCGTGCCTGCCAATCCGCCCTCGCCGCCAACTGGAGGTTCGGTCGAGACGGGGTCGATCGGTTCAGACGTGGCACATGTCCACGCGGGCGTTTCGATCAATCCTTCAGGCAGCGCCGTGAGTTCATAGCTTGCGATGCCCAAGCGCGACCCAAACGGCCCACTTGAAATGATGAAGGTTCGCTCGCCCAACTCGACGTAACCGAACGTTCCTGCAGCCGTCTGTGACAGGAATGCGTGCGACTGCAACGCGCCAGCAACCAGTCCAACGAGATGAACTCCCTGAAGAGCGCCGCCATCGATGCGTTCGGTTCGCACAGTGCCGTCGCCATCGCCATCGCCATCGCCATCGCGACGCACATGCTCGATCTCCGCATCTGCGGCGAACGCCTCCAACGACACGAGTTCGAGGTCAACATCGAGCGATGGACCAAGTGGGAATCGGTGAAGCGTTCCCCCGCCCGCGATCGCGAGTCGACGCAGCGCCAACGGATCGATTTCGATCACGCTTGTTGCATGTCGTGCGGCCTTTGGAATGTTCTGGACATCCGGTGTTCGCCATGCGACCGCGCCCGGACGAGGCGCCACCGTCGCTTGCGCGTTGGCCATCGTTGGAGCACTCTTGTCCGCTCGTTCAGCGAGCGAAGTTGGCGAGAACAGGAGCGCGAACGCCAGAGAAACGAACATCTGCATGAAACCTCACGAGTGCTCAAAACGCATTTCGAACGAAGGACGTCCCCGCACCTAGATCGGCAGGGAGCGATCTCTACGCATGACCTACATCAATCGCCGCAACAGGCCAACAATTTGGCGGGAATCATGGGCCGATATCAGAAGAAAGTCCCATCGGACCCTCAAAACGGTCCGGACTGTCGGCGACGACAGGTGGAAACGCTCGTGACCGGCGTGGCCGAGTCGACTTCGCACGTCGCAGGCCCGTCCACGACGGCGACTGCTGCCACGCGCCGCGAGTGCTGCCACGCGCCGCGACTGTCCCTCAGCCGCGTTGGCGGATTAGGTTTTGTCTGAAGGATCACCGAAGCCCAAAGGCCCGCGCGGCGCCCGGATGGCAAGGAGGCGAGACGAAGCTGTATCCGCAGCGATACATCGAGTCGAAGCCGACGCGGCCAGTCGGGATGTCGCGTGGATCGACGGCCGGAGATCCGTCAGACAGAACCTAGTACGCCCAACCGAAGAGAAGTGCGGCGAGATCCTGTGCGTTGACGAAGCCATCGCCCGTCAGGTCGTAGGTCGGATTCATGGTGCCCCAGACGGAGAGCAACAGCGAAAGGTCGCTCGCACCAACGACGCCGTCGTTGTCGAAGTCTGCGGGTTCATCACTGCCGCCTTGCGTCAGTGCGCTCGATGGAACAATGGCGCTTCCAATGCCCGGACCTTGCCAACGGAGCAGAAGCCCTGCGTCGCCCGTTCGTTCGAAGTACTCCACGCGAAGCGCATGGCGACCCGCGGCGAGACCGATCGTTCCAGAGCGCGACGTCATCGCATGGATGCCGTCGTTCGCAACAACGACTTCGCTTCCAATGAGCAGTCGCGATCCTTCATCCGATTCGAGCGTAAACGTCCACGCGCCGTCGCTCGGAACTTCGATCCAACCCTCGAAGACTGCACCCACGTTATCCGCGCGCCCGCTGTCGCCAAACGCTCCAAGCGTTGAGGGGAAATTAATCTCCGAAACCGCCGCGCTCGCATATGGCTTCAGCGCTGCGAAATTCGGCAATTGCGTTGGCGAAGAGAGCGCGTAGTAGCGCACCACAAGACCTGGTGACGCACCGATCGGATTCTCTGGCGCACGCAGCGGCTCGACCTCGACATCAACGGTGCCAGACGCAGTTTGTCCTGAAGAATCGATGAGCACATAGGTAAAGCTGTCGATGCCCTCGAAGGATGGATCCGAAATGGTGTACTGAAGAACATCACGCCCAAGCGGTTCGGCGGAGCTGATGCGCGTGACAGTGCCACCTTCAAAGGTCGTCGTCGAAAACGACTGGATCGTGATCGCTTCGCAGTTGAACTCAAGATCATTCGCCAAGACATCCACCAACACTGGAACGCCGGTGAAGGTTGATGCACGATCGTCGGTTGCGATCGGCGGTCGAGCAACACCTGTGTAATTGCAGGAAATTGCGTCGAGACGCGCGAGCATTGTCGCGATGTTTGACGGATGAAAGCGAAGTCGGATGTTCGTCATTCCACCTGCGCAAAGGTGGCAGTACGACATGATCGTGCCTTCATCAGCGACGGCTGCAGTGCAATCTTGCGGCGACAAACCACAGCCATCGAGTGGTGGGTTGTAATCGTGCGTGTGCGGAGCACCGAAGTTGTGTCCGAGTTCGTGCGCGACCACAAAGATGTCCCAGTTCTGCGCATCGTTGTCGACGAGAGGAGTTGGGAAGTAGCCATCGAGATTGGCGGACACGGCGTATGCCCCCGCACCGGAGCCCGCCTGTTGACCCGTCGTACAAAGTCCGGGCAAGTAGGCGACTCCTCCTCCGAGCGTTCGAGCGGAAAGGAGATGCGCGAGATCCCGCTGGACTGGGATCATGAAAGCATCCCAGTTCGATTTGAACTCCGCGAGTTGCGAACCCGTTCCAGTTGCGTTCCACGGGTCATTCCCCGACCAAAATCGCACGAAACTCACTGAGAGGCGCGCGTTGATGTCGCGCGCAAAGATGCTCGTCAGCGCAGACGACAACGTTGCGACGTAACCCGCCGCCGCGTCCTGATCGCCCGCGAAACTCTGCAAGAACTCAGTGTCGGTGTCATAGGCGATGCGAATCTGCCGACACGCTGCCGTGCCCGCGAGTCCACCATCGGACAGCGCGTGGAAGCCTTCACCGTTGGCCTCAGATTCCTCTCCCGACCCTTCGTCTGGATTGATCGTGGTGCAGGTCCAATCGGGCGGAGGCATCGCACCTTCCGGCAACGCCTCCAAGTTGTAGGAAACAGTTGGGAGTCCCGCACCGAACGGACCGCTTGAAATGATCGTGATTCCCTCCGGCCGCTCGATGTAGCCGAAGGTGCCGGCTCGTGATTGCGCGAGGAATGCGTGGCTACCTTCGATGGCGATGCCGTTCGAGTCCAGGACCGAACCTGCGAGATAGATGCCATCGAGTTGCACGCTTGAGTTGTCTTTCAACTCGGCCGAGCCCCCGCTCTTCGCGGCCGATTGCGGGTCATTCCCATCGACGACTTCGATCTTCGCATCCGCTTCGAACGGATCAAGCGGGCGCAGACGAAGCGCGACCGACTCAAACGGCCCAAGCGGCACTTCTTCAATCACGCCACCACCTGCGCGCGCAAGGACCTTCAACCGATCGACATCGACCTCAAGCACCGCAACCGAAGGTCGCAACCGTTTCGGCACGCGTTGTTGCGACGACGCGACCCGCAGTACGAGCCGTTCCGGCGGCTCAGAGTGCCCAACGTGGTGAGATGACGCAGTCGAATTCCTGCGAACTTCGTCGGCTGAGATCCCGAACGCCGAGCTACCTGCAGTTGAGGTACCTGCGGTTGAGGTTGAGGTCGTTGCGGCCGACGCAGGCAGCCCCGCGCAAAGCGCGAGTTTGAGCCCCAAAGTGGCACAACCAAGATGACCAAACTTCCAAGAGGCCATGGCACGTCCTTGCGATGAGGCGCCGAATCCGTCCGACGCAGAGGTACTTCGGCAATTCAACTCTCGGAGGCCCGAAATCTCTCGCCGAGATGCCGATTGCGGCTCCAATCCGCCTTCTCCTCGACCTCGGTCTGGATTTCGTGTATGCTCTCCGCCCCCTGCCACCCTAGCTCAGCGGTAGAGCAGCGCTTTCGTAAAGCGCAGGTCGTGGGTTCAAATCCCATGGGTGGCTTTCGCCTCATTGGCGATCAAGCGCTTGCGTAGATGGAAAAGCCGTCCAAACCGTCGCGCGCGACGGTGGTTCGCCGTTGTTTGGCGCCCGTCGCTCGGCTGCGCCATCTTGGCAGAGGCACGCGGGATTGAACAGCAAGTTTGGGGACGAGCTCGGGGACGAGCTTGGGGAAGAGCCTGGGGAAAAGTTTGGGCTTCTGAGGTCGGGGCCATCC